>CAYRJT010000214.1:0-5025 GCA_964424675.1 uncultured Lachnospiraceae bacterium | reverse complement strand
TTCCTGCTGCAGAAATCATACCTGCAAATTTCAATAGTGCAAAAGCGATGTATGCATTAATGGAACGCCTTGGCAAGTAGAATGAGTATGTACTGAAATATATTATCATTATGAAAAAAAGACCGGCATATGCCGGCTTTTTTAGTACGTTCAAAGCGTATATTTATAGGTTTTCCAGTTCCAGATACATGGACAGACATCGTTCCTGCTTAGATGAAAGCAAATGCTGTCGCTCCAGAATCCAGTTGATCTGTTTTTTCGTGATCAAGCCTGCGGAATGGGTACGATAGCGTTCCTTGAGTTTCAAAAAGTTACCGACGGTCAGGCCGTCACGAAAGAGCTTGATCCATTTCTCATCCAGCAGATAATCATCACTGGTGAAATCAGAAATATGACTCGTATTCGGGTAGTGAGCATTAGCAAGTTCTCCGGCCAGATGAACATGTTCATACGGGCCGCATGGATAAAAGTCGCCGTCAGGTGAAAGCCAGCCGCATAGCATATGGAACCCTCCTTTTTAATCGGTAATGGTAGAATAACATGTATACAGAAAAAAAGAAACCAGAACTGTTCGACACTTTTTTTACAGACTTGTTGAACGGTTCATTCTTTAGTATAATGGGTATGTTATAGGTAAGGGAGCAGAACATGAAAACGATTGTCCTTTTTTTATCGGCACTTATGATCATTTTTCTGATGGAGAGGAATTACAGAAACAGAAAGCTATTTCTGTATCCGGCTCTCTTTTTGTGTCCGACCATTGGAGTTCTGGCCTATGCTGGCGTTCTTCTGAGCATGGCATCGGACAGAGAGCAAACTCAAAGAGGTGCCGGCTGGAGAAGAATCTGTATTGTATTGCTGTATTCGCTGGTTCTGATATTAGGGGGCAGCAGGACTTTTGGAGAATGGGCCCGGACGCTGGTACAATTCTTTACAGACCTAAGTCCAGTGAAGGTTTTGTCCGGACTTGTCATACTGATCTCTCTTTTGATCTATATGCTGCTTGCAAGGCAATTATGCGGCGGGAATCACACCGGAATCATTCTTTTTATTCTGTTTGTGTGTCTGATGTATCTGTGCGGATACCGGTTTGATGCATTGACAGAAGCATTTTTACTTGGAGAAGAATCCTTGGATATTCTGGCACTCCGACAGATTGCCGTGCCGGTTATTTTATTAAGTCTGCTGTATAAAGGAACGGATTCGCCGTTATATGAAGAATTAACTGCCATTGAGGAGGAAAATCATATGGAAGAACAGTCAAAATCAAAGAAAGCAGGAAAGCTGATGAATGTGAAGACGCTGACACTGGCACTGATCATACTTGCCATGCTGACGGCATTTTCGGTCATAACACTGAATACGAAGATTAATAACATGTCTCTTTATATGGAACATATGCAGGAGAGTATTGATGAATCTAAGTAGCTTTTTGTGTATCCTAGCGAATTTTATAATCTATCTTGCATTCGGTTCTCTGATTACGGGGAGAAAGAAGCACAGAAAATGGTCTTTGCCTTATACGATGGTGATGGGCTTTTTTCTGTACTACAGTCTTTTCTTTTTTTTCTGTGTGCCGATGATGCTGAAGTTCCAGACCCTGACGTCGCTCGCCTATCTGTGGCTTGCAGTCACAGGGATTGTGACAGTGACGGCAGCAGCAATTTATGGTGTTTCCTGGTATGAGAAGCTAAAGGAGTTCACGCAGAAGGTGAAGGAGCATCCGGTTTTCTTTGCCCTGATCATGCTGTTATGTCTGATACAGATTGTAGTCATTACAGGCGCATACAATTTCACACTGGATGCAAGCTATTATGTTGGAAATGTAGCGACCTCCGTACAGACCGATACGATGAATATCTATGATCCGTTTACGGGACTGTGGCAGGATCATTTTGAGATGCGTTATTTCTTTGCAACCTACTCTATGAATGATGCTGTGATGTGCCGTGTGACAGGGCTGCATGCCCTGATCTGGACGAAGACGGTTATGACGGTAACTGTACTGATCCTGATTCAGATGGTTTATTATAAAATAGCAGAGGAGCTGTTCGCAGACAACAAAAAAGCGACGCTGGTCATGCAGCTTCTGATGGCTGTGGTCAACTTTATGTTTATATCTATCTATACGGCACCAAATTTTATGCTGACCAGAACCTTCGAGGGAAAGGCCATTGTCGGTAATGTTGTTTTACTGGTCATTTTCTATCTCTATATGCTGCTGTTAAAGGATCATAAGGCCGGAGGAGCCTGGTGGATGCTCTTCATCGTGTGTTTCGGGTCTATGACGATATCATCTTCAGCCAATATGCTGGTACCGGCACTTCTTTCCGTGCTGCTTGTTCCGTTGATCTTCATCAAGAAGGATCTGTGGATTCTGCCGAAATACATCCTGTGCATGCTTCCGAATCTGTGTATGGCGGTGATGTACGTGGCATATGTAAAGGGATATTTTGTGTTCCACACTTATTAAAAGAAAGGGGAGACGATTATGCAGACATTGAGTGTCGTAGAAACCGGTTTGTCATATTTACAGGCGTGTCTGGATTATTACGTGGACGGCTGCGCTTATTTCCTGTTGTATCTGCTTGCACTGATCGTAATCCTTGTAAAGGGCACAAAGAGGGAACAGCAGATTTTTCTGCCATCGGCACTGTTGCTGATCCTCAGCGTGTATAATCCTGTATTTCCTGTAGTACTGGCAAAAATCTTTGATGTGAATAAAGAGTACTACCGCTTTTTCTGGCTTGCACCGGTGATTGTTCTGGTTCCATATGCCTGTACAAAGCTTTTTTTGGCACAGAAGGATAGAACCAGGAAAGTGATTGTAGGAGCAGGCCTTGCACTCGTGCTGTGTCTTGCGGGTAACCTGTCTTATTTTAAAAACTATGTATGGGCATCTAATATTTATAAAATGCCGGAGGAGCTTATGACGGTTTCGAGACTGATCCATGAGGATTCCGAGGTGGAATACCCGAAGGTGCTGATGGAGTACCAGTATAACATGGAGATGCGGCAATACGACCCGTCTCTGCTTCTGACAATTGATCGTGAGGACTATCTCTATGCAATGAGCAACGCTTATCCGGATGAAATGTTAACAGATGAGACGATGCCGCAGTATAAGCTGCTTGCGAAGCTGATTCATTGTCAGGACATCTCCGATGAGGCGTTTAAGCAGGCACTGGATGAGACAGACACGGAATATATTGTTGTTTCCGGTGGGAATGCCAATGTTCCTTATTTCGGCAAAAATGGCTACAGACTGGTTGCGCAGACGGCAAATCATTTGATCTTCCACTATGATTTGAAGGAACGCAAAGGCTTTGAACTGATTGATTACAGTGAATTACGCGGTGAATGATCTGGGACTGGGATGAGGAGAAAGTATGCTGCTGACGGTTTTTACACCGACCTATAATCGAAGAGAACTGCTGGGACGTGTCTATCAGAGCCTACTTGTGCAGACTGACCTGAACTTCATCTGGCTGATCGTGGACGACGGTTCGACAGACGATACGGGAATGCTCGTACAGGAATGGATGCAGGAGGGCAGGATTACCATTGAGTATCTGTATCGCGAGAATGGTGGTAAGATGCGGGCACACAATACGGGCGTCGCCAATTGCAGAACAGAGCTTTTTATGTGCCTTGATTCGGACGATTATCTGCCGGAAAATGCTGTAGAGCTCATCACGGCTGCCTGGAGACAGACAGAGGAGGATACCGTACAGGATGCAGGGCAGGTATGCGGGATTGTAGCGCATAAGGGAAGAAGCGCTACAGAAATTCTGACCGGCGGGGAATTTGCCGATGTGAAGTATACAACTCTGCAGGGGTTGTATCGTAAGGGTTTTTCAGGTGAAACCACACTGGTTTTTCGCACGGATATTCTCAGACGTTTTCCATTTCCTGAAATAGACGGAGAAAAATATGTGCCGGAAGACTATATATATGATAGAATAGATAAGGAATATGTTCTCAGGGTGCTTCCTCGTATTCTTACAATCTGTGAGCTTGTCACATCAGGCTATACAGACAGTGTAGAACGATTGCGCGACGAGAACCCACAGGCATGGCTGCTGTACTATGGACAAAGGGCACAGGATGCACCGGTGTCAATGTTGAAATTAAAGTACATCAGTCATTATATGCAGTTTGCAAGAGCAGTAGGTAAGCCTGTATTTCGGGGAGAGAGGATCCTTCCGGTGCCGGTACTGCTCCTCGGTCTTCCGGGGTATGTACTTTTAAGACTCCGGCATAAGAAATAACTTTGATCAAATGAGGTGTGCCATTTGGATAAAAGAGATTTACAGAAGAGACTGTATACCTACTTCGCTGCCTGTATCATTGTAGCAGCAGAGACAGCCATTGTTGGTGTTGCGTGGGTATATTTTTATAATAAGCAGCTCCCGAAGGAATATTTCTTCTGGGGGAATGTGTTTATTTTGGCTATTTATCTATTGATTCTTTTTTTCTTTTCCGGTATGTACAAGGGGCTGCAGGTCGGTTCCTTCCGTAAGCTGGAGCTGTTATTTTCGCAGGTATTTGCGACTGTATGTGCAGACATTTTGTTCTATGCGATTGCGTGTATGCTGGCCTATCATTTTCCTTCACCACTTCCGTATATATTGGCACTTGGCATACAGTGTATCTGTATCGGACTGTGGATTATGGGCGCTACCTATATCTATCGCTCGCTGTTTCCGCCGCTGGATATACTGCTGATTCATGCAGGTGCTCATACGGAATTGTTTGTGGATAAGGTTAAGACCAGAAAACACCAGTTTCATATTTCTGAGGAAATCAGGACAGACACCGAGCTTGAGAAGCTGTATGAAGCCATCAGAAGACATGAAGCCGTCATGATGTGGGATATTCCCACGCCATTGCGCAATAAACTGTTCAAGTACTGTTACGAGGTATCGGTCGATGTCTATGTCATGCCCAAAATATCAGATATCATATTGAATGGTTCACAGACACTGCACTTATTCGATACACCATTGCTGCTGACCAAAAGTA
>CAYRJT010000213.1:0-5081 GCA_964424675.1 uncultured Lachnospiraceae bacterium | reverse complement strand
TTGGCAAACCGGTTTGCCTTCTCATCGAAGACACCCCACGTGATTTCACGTCTGTAATGCTCCTTCGGATTTGGCTCCATCAGTTCATATTCTTTCCAGGTCACTCTTCTGTCTTCCTTGATCTCAGGATTGATCTCTACAAGACAGATATCATTTCCGTATTCACGGGCATTTCTCTCCAGTAGTTCTGTAATTGGCATATCTGCTTCCTCCATACTTTATATCTTCATCTAACATCTAAGTAGTATTGCTTCTTCGCTACATTAATGCGTTTACTCGGTAAAGTATAGTATAACCCTGATTCATGCATACTGTCAATGAATTGCCATGTGAATTTCTAAGAAAAAACCCCTTGAATTTCTTCAAAGGGTTTTTGAGTATAAGTTAATCTGTATTGCAGCCGGTTCGACACCGCCCAGCTTTACGCTGACCTCATCTGGCTGGCTGACTCCCGCATAAAGTGTAAAGAGTGAACTGTCCAGAATGGACTTTCCTTCCTCATTGACCGACAGGAACATTCCGCATGATATCTGCAGCTGAACCGTCTGCGTCTCACCTTTACTGAGATGAACTCTCTTAAAACCACATAGACTATGATTTTTAACTGCATACTCAGACTCATGGTTTTTGATATATAGTTCTATGACTTCGTCTGTATCGTAATCACCGATATTACTGATGTCTATGCTGACATCGGCATTGAGCTGTTTGATCACACAGACCGGCTGACCTATTTTTACCTCTTCCGGAATATGAACCTTTACATTCGACAACGCAACCTTACTGTAGGTCAGTCCATATCCAAACGGATATTGTGCCGGGCATTCCATATAGCGATAGGTTCTGCCCTTCATGGAGTAGTCCTCAAATGCCGGCAGTCCATCCAGTGATTCATAAAACGTCACCGGAAGCTTTCCTGATGGTGATACCTTTCCAAACAGAATATCTGCAACGGCTCTGCCGCCCTCAGCTCCGGGATACCATGCCTGTAATATAGCCTTCACATTTGGGTGTTTCTTTGCAAACCCGAGATTCACTGCACTGCCTGTCATCACTACCAATATAATGGGTTTTCCGATCTCTGCCAGACCCTCCAACAGTCTCTGCTGCGATTCAGGCAGTTCCAGATCATTTTTATCTCCGGAAACATAGGCATTTCCTTCATCGCCCTCTTCGCCCTCGAGTGTCTCATCCAGTCCCAGACATACAACTGCAATATCACTCTCTTTTGTAATAACAACTGCCTCAGCCAATCGATCATCCGGATCCGCCAATACTTCTTCTCGGTTTCTGGATAAATGGGATCCCTGTGCATAGTGAACCAGAATCTCTTCTCCGACCGTATCCTGTATGCCTCTCAGCACAGTCACATAATGTGAGGAGGTTCCATGATAATTACCGATCAAAGCACTCCTGCTGTTTGCATTTGGCCCTATGACTGCTATTTTTTTGATTTGTTCTTTTTGTATTGGCAAAGCACCTTCGTTTTTCAGCAAAACAATTGATTTCTCGGCCATCTGCACAGCCAGTTCCCTATGTGCTTTGTTTTCTACTTCTTCATATGGAATCTGATCATACTCACTGCTTCCAAACATACCCAGCAGATAACGCGTTGTAAAAAGCCTCTCCGCTGCACGGGTGATATCCTCCTCCGTGATCAGTCCTTCCTGATAGGCTTTTACTATATGAAGATAAGTATTTCCACAATTCATGTCACAGCCTGTTTTTAAAGCAAGTGCTGCCGACTCCGTCGGTGTCTTTGTGACCATATGATGCTCATGAAAATCCTTGATGGCCCAGCAGTCAGATACAAAATGACCTTCAAATTTCCAGTCTCCACGTAATATATCCTGAATCAGAGTCTTGCTGCCGCAGCATACTTCTCCGTTAACTCTGTTATAGGCACCCATGACAGCCTCTACATTTGCTTCTTTAACACATGCTTCAAATGCCGGCAGATATGTTTCCCACATATCTTTTTTGGATGCCTCTGCATTAAACTCATGTCGAACCGCTTCAGGTCCTGAGTGCACGGCAAAATGTTTCACGCATGCCGCTGTCTTTAAATGTTCTCCATCTCCCTGCAGACCTTCAATAAAAGCAACACCAAGTCTTGAAGTCAGGTACGGATCTTCTCCATAGGTCTCATGACCTCTGCCCCAGCGTGGATCACGGAATATATTTACATTCGGAGACCATACCGTCAAACCCTTATAAATACCTCTGTCATTTTCTGAGACAAAAGCATTGTATTTTGCTCTTGCCTCAGTTGAAATCACATCTGCAGTTTCTTTTAAAAGCACATCGTCAAATACTGCTGCCATAGCAATTGCCTGTGGAAACATGGTCGCTGTGCCTGCTCTTGCCACTCCGTGAAGAGCTTCGTTCCACCAGTTATAAGCAGGAACACCCAGTCTTTTGATTGCCGGTGCATTGTACTTTAGCTGAGACGCCTTTTCCTCCAAAGACATCTGTGCCACCAGTTCCCTGGCTTGTTTTCTGGCCTGTTTTCGTTGCTCACTATTAATCATTTCAATTCCTTTCGTATACCATTATCCCTTGACACTACCCAATGCTACACCTGCAATAATATACTTTGACAGGAACAGATATACTGCAATCAGAGGTAATACTGTCAGAGTTAAGCCTAGATAAATAGATCCATACTCTGTTTTATAAATATCACCCTTCAGCAGACTGACCATGATTGGCATCGTGTAATTTTTATTGTCTGTCAGCAGAACCAACGGAGTAAACAGGTTGTTCCAGTTCGTTACGAATGCAAAGATAGCCTGCGTTGCAATCGCCGGCTTCATAATCGGAAGCGCAATCCTGTTAAAGATAAAAAATTCCTTGGCTCCATCTATTCTGGCTGATTGAATAATCTCTAAGGATAATGCAGGAATCATATACTGACGCATAAAGAATACCATTGCAGGAGATGCAATTGCAGGCAGGATCAGCATCAGTATATTGTTGGTCAGATGTACCTTATATACCATCTGGTAAAAACCAATCATGGTAACCTGTGAGGGAATCATCATAATCGCCATTACAAAACTAAAGAATGGTCTTTTCATTCTCCATGTATATACGACCAGACCATATGCCGTCAGTGTTGAAAAGTAAACAGCACATAATGTAGCTCCTGTAGAAATGATGACCGAATTCAAAAATCCTCTAAAGGGATTAAAGCTCTTGCCCAGCAGGATTGCCATATTTTTCAGCAGATACGTCGAGGGAATCAGTGAAACTGCATGTTGTTGTATCTGTGTTGTGGATCTTGTTGAGTTTACGATCATGATCGTAAACGGAAACAGGCTTAAAAGTGTCAGGAAAATGCAAACTGCATAGATAATAATCATATATCCAGTGGATGTACGTTTTTTTGTCTTTGTATTCATTTTGCTTTTCCCTCCTTTCTTGCGGTTCTGGTTGCCAATCGATATGCTTTCTCCTGCTGCTTCATCAATTTATGCAATTCGATTTCCTCTTTATCACGCAATGTAATAAAGAGACACGCTGAAGCAACGCATATGATCAGGAACATGATAACACTCGCTGCTGCTGCACGATTATATAAGTAACTGCCGCTGAATGCCTGATTATATATAAATACACTTGTAGTCAATGTTGCATTATCCGGTCCCTGTTTCGCTATGAACAGCTGAGGAATATCGAACATCTGCAACCCGCCGATCAAGCTAGTAACCAGAGAGAACAGCAAAATTGTCTTCAAATTTGGAATCGTTACATAGAAAAATGTCTGTATTCGATTAGCGCCATCCACCTCGGCTGCTTCAAATATCTCAGGGCTGATACCTAATATACCTGATACCAAAACAATCATCGTATAGCCATACCACTGCCAGAATTGAATGAATTCAATCACTCCCTGAGCAACTGCTTTGTTTCTTAAAAAATAAATCGGTTTCTCTGACCACCCCAAGGACATAAAAATATCATTAACAGGTCCCATCGGATGTCCGAAGAATGCTGCAAACAAAATAGCTACTGTTGCGGCTGTAATGATGTTCGGCAGATAGAATACGACTTTAAAAAATCCCTGACCCTTGATTTTACTTCTCGTATCCGTAAACCATGCTGCCAGAAGCAAAGCCAGTACAATCTGCGGGATAAAGTTTATAATCCACATCTTCCATGTATTTCTAAATGCTGTCTGGAAGGAATTGTTTCCTAAAATAGTTTTAAAATTTTTAAATAAGTCCTCTTTCAAAAAATGGATATTGGTAGTTCCAAGACCCTTCAAATCAGTAAATCCAATAAGCATTGTGTAAATGATTGGATATAATGAGAAAATAAGAAATGCTAATACAAAAGGGATACAGAAAAAGTATCCGTATTTTGCGTAGCTTACTTTTTTTCGTTTCATTCCTGCCTCCATATTCCGGAATTTTAAACATGGGCGGCAGATAGCTCCACCGCCCATATCTTAAATTCACTTATTGAATTTGATTAATCAACAGTAACATCTAGGTTGTCGCCAACGTTTGACTTGAAGTCAGCAATTGCTGTCTCTCTGTCCTTATTTCCAGATGTGTACTCACGAACTGCATCTCTCCAGTACTGGTTGATTGTCTCATCATACTGTGTAAGATTTGTTCCGTTTGCATACTGATTAGCAGGTACGAATACATCGAACATATTCTGTCCGCCTAAGAAGTCAAGTGAACCATCAGACATTGCCATTACAGTACCGCTGGCAACGCAGTCTTTTGTTCCGCCTTCGCCGTTGAATGTTCCGTTAGCCCACATATACTGAAGACCATCTTTTGTGCTGTTCAAAGTAATCCAATCGATAATCTGTCCAACTGCTTCTTTCTTAGGTGAATCTTTGCTGGCAAGTAACCATGTACCGCCCCAGAAGAATCCGATAGGAGGCTCACAGATTGCCCAATCACCATATGTACCTTCGCCAACAGCTTCTCCGCCGCAGTTAGGTGCTAATGTGTAGTTGATCAGCCAAGCAGGTCCGAAGAAACCAAAGATTTCCTGAGCGCCTTCGCCCTTCATATCAGCGAACCATGCATCCTGCCAATCCTGTGTATCATTGTGGTAAC
>CAYRJT010000212.1:0-5102 GCA_964424675.1 uncultured Lachnospiraceae bacterium | reverse complement strand
CACAGCATCTCATTGTCCATCGTAAATGCTGTTGCTCCATCCTGGCTGAACTTCAATATATTTCCGTTATAATTCATATAGGAAGCTGTCGTCGTTTCTTCAAACTCTACTCTTTTTAACACTTCATAGCTTGTATAAACCATATTCTGATAATTATAATATAATCCAAATGAAGCCGCCACAATGACCAGAACAATCAAAACAACACGGTAAAATATCGTCAGTCTGTGTCGAACCAGTTTTTGACGAAATTCATTCTTTTCATTATTCTCTTTCTTTTGGAAATAGGCTTTCGCACGAGACATTTACTTAATATCTTCCTTTGCATAACTTTCACTAAGTATATCATAATCCTATTATGGAAGCAAAATTTTTTGTCCGCATAAAATGATGTCTTTATTATCTATCTGATTCAGCTCACAAATCGCATCTACCATATCCTGCGTCTGATAATGCTCCATACTGATTCGCATGAGTGTATCTCCCTTTTTCACTACATATGTCTGCTCTTTGGCTGCCACTTCCGTAGTTTGACTCCACACAGGCTCTGTATCCGGCTGAGGCTCCTCTGTTTTAGGAGTCTCCGGTAATGTTTCCTGCACAATCACCTTGTCCGGCTCTGATTTTACAGTTTCCTTTGGAACCTCTGCTATCTGTCCGGCTGTATCCTCTTCTTCCAATGACGTTGACAGTTCAACAATTGCAACCTCCATAGCCTGCATTTTTTCATAATTGTTGACCATAGTAATTCCGATTGCCAGTACCAGTAATGCCAGGCATGAACTGGCACATGACAAAACTGTCATCATCCTTCCGTGTTTTACGATTTCTTTTCTTTCTTTCATGATCTGCCGGAATTGTTCTATGGTTCTCTCATCTCGAAGATCCTCTGCACCAAACTGCTCTGTATTTTGCTGCTCAACCATATAGTTCTGCATGGCTTCATTTCTTGCATAGTAAATATAGTAGCCTTCCTGATGCTGCATACTGCCCTGATCGATCAGGTAGTAATCCGTTTCTCCTTCTCCGAGTCTGATATAGATTCTGCTGCTTTCTTGAAAAAATCTTCTATGTATGTCCTCAGCAGATTCACTATCCTCATTTCCTGCCCATCCGACCATCTCCAGATCCGTAAAATACTCTTTCGAGGCTATTTTTAATTTATCCCATTCTTCAGAGTTGATCTCTGTGTCTCTATGAAATATTTTTTCTGTTTCCACACTGACTGCGCCATCTATAAAAATATAACGCTTGTCCTTCGCAGTTACGATTTTTCCAAATAGTATAAAGCTTATTTGATTATGACTGTCAAAATGCTGGTTCAGATAACTGATTACATAATCTTCTGTATAGATCTTTGTCTTTTCACTCACGATACCAATCTGACGTATATTCTTGGGTAACCGGATCAGATTTTCGGTCTTCATCATACCTGCGTTTGCATCATTATAAATAATTTCTACCATATCTTATATGCCACCCTCTCTGTTATGTACTCTGTTTTAGGGTAATCGTAACATAGCAAGAGTGCAGTTCTTAGTGATTTCTGTCGAATGAAAAAAATAAAAATCATCCCCACAGGCAATGCCGCAGGGATGATTGATGTTCTGATTTACTCTGTAATTCCGGCTGCCCACTTGGCTAGCTGGATGGCTCCCATAATGCCTTGGTCATCGTGCAGGCTTGCGGGAACAATATAATGATCAATATCTCTTAGTTCTTTCGTATTAATATAGCCATTCACCATTTCCAAGGTCTTTTGCCGTATCTTCGGAAAAAGCTGTTTCTGGTGCATGACTCCACCGCCCAGAATAATCATCTGCGGGGATAGGGTCATGATATAGTCAGTCAGTGCCTGGGCAATGTAATATGCCTCTATATCCCATACCCTTTCATCATCTGCCAGCTCGATTGCTTTTCTGCCCCAGCGTTTTTCAATCGCTGGTCCTGCTGCCATACCCTCCAGACATGTCCCATGGTAAGGGCACCATCCTTCAAATGTATCCTCCGGATGCTGACGCAGCAGAATATGTCCTGCCTCCGGATGCAGCATGCCATGAACCAGCTGCCCGTTTATGCCGATCCCGACTCCGACTCCTGTACCGATTGTAATATAAATGACGTTTCTGATATTTTTCGCACATCCAAATGTCATCTCTCCAAGACAGGAACCATTTACATCTGTATCTAATTCCATCGGGATATCCAGTTCTTTCTTAATGTTTCCCAACAGATCATATCCCTTCCATGCCAGCTTCGGCGTATCCAGAATATGTCCGTATGTCTCTGACTGCTTGTCCACGTCTACCGGACCAAATGATCCGATTCCTAATGATACGATATCTTTGTCTCTAAAATACTCGATGATATCCGGTATTGTTTCCTCAGGTGTTCTTGTCGGAATGGATATCTGTTCCAATATAGTGCCATCCTCCAGTCCAATGGCACAGACCATCTTGGTTCCGCCTGCTTCCAGTGCTCCAAACTTCATGTTGTTTCCCCTCCACGTTGTTCCTATACTGCTGTGATCAGTACTTCCAATTTACCTGTTAGCATATACTCTCCGTATCCTGCAGGTATGATAAAGGAATCTCCGCCATTAATTATATGTCCGTCCACCTCTCCTTGTCCATTCAAAATACTCACAATTTGAAAAGCTTTATCTTGTGTAAATTGCTGTTTTTTTTCTATTTGATAGTGATGAACCGTATAATATTTACAGGACACAAGTGTTGACGCATCATGACCGGTATATGCCGGCTTTTCTTCAAATGGTGCCTTAATCACATCTATGCTTTCCTGCAGATGCAATTCACGCGGCTGTCCATCCTTTAATCTTCCATAATCATAAAGGCGATACGTAATATCACTGCTCTGCTGAATTTCCATGATATCTGTATTGTGCTTGATTGCATGGATCGTTCCGGGTTCTATCTGAAAGAAATCACCCTTTTTTAATGGTATTTCTCGTAGCAGATCATTCCATCTGCCACTATAAATCAAATCAGCAACCTCCTGCTCTGTCTTTGCATGATGTCCGATAATAATCGTTCCGTCTGGAGCACAGTCTAATACATACCAGCACTCTGTCTTGCCAAGAGATCCATTTTCATGTTTCATTGCATATGCATCGTCTGGATGTACCTGTATACTCAGGTCATCTCGGGCTTCTATTTTCTTCACAAGCAAGGGAAAAACTGCTCCCTCGATTCCTCCAAATAATTCTCTGTTGGTCTGCCACAGTTCAGATAGTCTGCTGCCCTTATATATTCCTTCTGATACCCTACAGTCACCATGTTCATGTGCACTGACAGTCCAGATTTCCCGCCCCCATATCAAATTAATGATAACCGGCTCAAAAAAAAGTAATCCCTTCATTTTATTTCCTCTCCAAAACAGATTTTCTAATCACCAAATGGCCACTGATTACCTTTCGTCCTGGTGAATTGTCCTTTCCTGTAATACTATGCAGGGCTGACTCCACTGCCATGGAAGCCATCACTTCCAGATCGACTGCAAATGTAGTCAGCTGTGGATTACATATCGTTGCATAAATATAATCATCATATCCTACTACCGATACATCTTTTGGTACTTTGTATCCTTTTTTCTTCAGTGCTTCTACAACGATATAGGCCACTTCATCACAGTTACATACAAATGCCTCTGGCATTTCTTCCGGAAAATCAAATTCACTATAGAGCTGTCCATTTTCATCACGATCCTTGATAATCCAGTCCTCACGTTGTTCGATTCCATGCTGCAGCAATGATTTGTAGTATCCTAGATATCTATCCAGTATACTGCTAGTCGCAAACCGGTCTCCGACAAAGCCTATCTTTTTATGACCAGTATCAACTAAATAGTTTGTTAATAAATAGCTTCCATATACGTTATCACTTACAATTGAGTCCACCGCTGTATACTTATCATAGAAATCCAGAAATATAAATGGAATATCTGTCTGACGGATTTTTTCAATATACTCCTTATGCAACTGTCCCAGTATAATGATCGCATCTACCTTTTTATTAATCATCATATTTGGCAGTACTCCTGCAGTCTCATTTCTCTTTGACAGAATTTCCATAATTCCATAATGATTCTGATGACTGAGCTTGATAATCATATTATTATAAAGTTTGGAATAAAAAGCAGACTCATCTTCAACAAATCTGCGTGCAATCAATATTCCGATATTGTAACTCCTGTGGGGTTCGGTCACTCTTCCAGGCTGGCTGTAATGGTATCCCATCTCCTCAGCTCTTCTCTTGATCTTCTCTCGCACTTCCATGCTGACCCCATCCTTATCGGACAGTGCCTTTGATACGGATACTGTACTGATATTCAACGATTTTGCAATGTCTTTCATTGTAACCTGTTTTGCCATAAAACTCTCTCCCTGTCGAAATTTTTCAACATCCAAAGCATACCATATTTATTCTTTTTCGTAAAGTAAATTTACCTAACAAAACACCGGGTATCTCTTCAAGATACCCGGTGTCTGTTTCTGATCGATTCTATAAAAATGCTTTTACTTGCTTGTAAATTCCCTCTGCATCCAGTAAATATTTATGAATCAGTTCTGACGCTGTACCTGACTCACCATATACATCACGCATGCCAATCTTATATACTGGTGTCGGCAGTTTCTCAGAAAGGACATCACAAACCGCACTTCCCAAACCACCTATAATAGAATGTTCTTCTGCTGTGACTACCTTACCTGTCTTCTTTGCTGATGCAATAATCAGATCATCATCTAACGGTTTGATGGTATGGATATTGATCACTTCTGCGTCAATACCGTCAGCTGCCAGCATTTTTGCTGCCTCCATAGATTCCGGAACAGTCAGTCCGGTCGCAACGATCGTCACATCCTTACCTTCCTTTAATACGACGCCCTTACCCATCTTGAATTCATAAGTGGCTTCATCATTAAATACAGGAACACCTGCACGGCCAAATCTAAGATAAACAGGACCTACATACTCATAAGCGGCTCTAACTGCTGCTCTCGCCTCTACATCGTCAGCCGGGTTGATGATGACCATACCGGGTATGGTTCTCATAAGGGCAATATCTTCATTGCACTGATGTGA
>CAYRJT010000211.1:0-5135 GCA_964424675.1 uncultured Lachnospiraceae bacterium | reverse complement strand
CAAACCAATAAATCCAATCTTCATCCTTCTATTCCTCCGTATTCTATTTGATACTGCGCTGCCGCATGACCTCGTACATCAGTACACTAGCCGATACAGCTGCATTTAACGATTCAACCTGACCCTGCATTGGTATTTTAATACAGGTATCTGCATATCCCGTAATATGTTCACTGAGACCATTTCCTTCATTTCCGATCAGAAATGCACTGCCACCGCAGTAGTCTTCTTCATAATAAAACCGATGTCCTGAAAGGTGAGCCGCATAGATCCTGATATCGTGCTTCTTCATCTGTGTGAGCGTGTCCGGCAGATTTTCTGTGTAAGCAAACGGTACTCTGTAAACAGAGCCCATTGTCGCTCTGATCACCTTTGGATTAAACACATCAGCCGTATTTCGATCCATGATAATGCAGGTTACTCCTGCACCTTCTCCTGTCCTGATCATGGTTCCCAGATTGCCGGGATCCTGAAGTCCCTCAAGAACCATCAGCAATGGACGCGGTTTGGTCAGCATCGCGTTGATATCACTGTTGTTCTGCTTAATCACACAAAGGACTCCCTGTGGATTCATAGTATCAGATGCTTTTCTAAACACGGAATCCTCTACAATTTCATAAGGCAGCTTCTCCAGCCGGTCTAAATACTCGCATTTGTGATAGTAGCTCTCTGAAACAAATATCTGACAAATACTGTCTGTCGGAGCCTCCAGAAACATTTTCGTCCCTTCTGCGACAAATACACCTTGTTCTCTTCTGGCTTTGCTGCTCGTATTTAATTGAACGATATTCTTGATTTTAGCATTTGTACTGCTTGTAATCACAGCAATTCCTCCATTTTTCCGATCTGCTTTCCTTTCAGTTTCTGCAAAAAAGCAGCAAACAGGTGCACATGAACTTTATGCGCACCTGTTATCATGATTCTGCATCAGATTCTGTTTAAATTGATAAAAGTCTGCTGACTTCATACTGATACTCCGGTATATTCTTCTGCATTGCCAAGGCCTCGTCAATATCAAAGTCCTTGTAGATACCATCCTTCCAGCCTACCACACGATTTGATTTACCCTGGCATAACAGGTCTGCAGCATAGGCTCCCATCATGGAAGCATGAAATCTGTCTGTACAGGTAGGGGAACCACCTCGCTGCATATAACCGAGAATAGTGGCTCTCGTCTCCACTCCGGTTGCCGCTTCGATTCTGCGGGCCATGGAGGTAGAATGTCCGATACCCTCTGCATTAATGATAATATGGTGTGTCTTTCCTTTTTTTCTGTTGTTAATGATATTATTGATAATATCCTGTTCATTAAATTCATACTTCTCTGGAAGCAGAATGTCCTCTGCACCATTCGCTACACCGCACCAAAGTGCAATATATCCAGCATTTCTGCCCATAACTTCGATAATACTGCAGCGCTCATGAGAAGATGAAGTATCTCTGACTTTATCAATAGCCTGCATAGCTGTATTGACTGCCGTATCAAAACCTATCGTATAGTCTGTACACGCAATATCGAGATCTATTGTACCTGGAAGACCGATGGTGTTGATGCCATTGGCTGAAAGTGCCTGTGCACCTTTGTAGGAGCCATCTCCTCCGATGACTACCAGACCCTCAATTCCAAATTTTTTACATACCTCGGCGCCCTTCTTCTGACCCTCTAATGTCTTAAATTCCTCGCATCTGGCAGTACGCAGGATTGTACCTCCACGCTGTATCGTGTCAGATACATCTCTTGGTGACATATCAAATATTTCCTCATTCAGGAGTCCCTGATAGCCCTTCATGATTCCTTTTACTTTTTTGCCATTCGCGATTGACTTTCTGACCACTGCTCTGATGGCAGCATTCATGCCGGGAGCATCCCCGCCGCTTGTCAGAACACCAATTGTGTTCACTTCTTTTGCCATATCACGACCTCCTAAAAAAATACTTACGAACTATTCTACCTTGTTTTATGCTCCTTGTAAAGCGTCCTTTTACACAACTTTGACATTTTCTGCACCATATAACCCCGACAATCTGTCTACAAGTTCTGAATTGGCACATACACTTTTACTCCTGGGCAGACTCTTGATTTCCTTTGTAGACTCAATATAGATTACCACTGTATCATTTCCGTCTGAGCTATCCATAGTCAGCATCAGATCCGCCTCTTTTCTCAGATAATCTTCTTTTGTCGCAAACTTAATCCACAGCTTTCGCGGAATGTTTTCAAACGGTGTGATCTTCTCACAGATTAATTTGGCATCCTTGTCCTCTTCTGCTGAAACACGTCCATACACAAAGACTTTGCTGTTCTCTATCAGCCATCTGGAATTCTTCTCATAATCATTGGGCCAGACAATAACCTCTGCTTTACCTGTGAGGTCTTCCACCATAAGAAAAGCCATATTCTTCCCGGATTTTGTATACTTGATGGTTTTTTCTTCTATAATACCTCCGATTGTAACCCTGTCATTGTCCTTTGCCTTGGCAATTCCGGTTTCCTCATCAATCGTAAAATCGGCAGCATAGGCGGTGATGCGCTTCTTCCACATTGCTTCATCTTCTTCCAGCGGATGACCGCTGACATAAATCCCAATGACTTCTTTTTCAAAGCCGAGTATCATTTCTTTATTATACTCACCAATGTCCGGCATTTTTATTTCAAAATCACTCTTATCCTCTTCCCCTGCGATATCGAATAAAGAAATCTGTCCGGCCATATTATTTTTCTTATTTCGAACCAGACCATCCATTATAGATACATAGATCGCCATTAACTGCTTGCGTGTCCCCGGCAGAGAGTCAAATGCACCGGCTTTGATCAGATTTTCTATAACACGTTTGTTGATATCCTGATCTGCCAGTCTCGTGATAAAGTCCTTAATCGTCGTAAAGGGGCCACGCTCCTGGCGTTCCGCAACAATCTCATTGATGATCGGTCTGCCGATTCCTTTGATTGCGGACAGGCTGTAGCGAATTCCCCGTTTGCCGCCATCACCTTCTGCCTCAGCGACTGTAAAGCCGACTCCCCCCTGATTGATATCAGGAGGCAGGATTGGAATACCCATGGTACGGCATGTGTAAAAGTACTCATACAGTTTATGCGGTGCATCAATGACCGAGGTCATCAATGCTGCCATATACTCCAGCGGATAATAATACTTCAGGTATGCCGTCTGATAAGATACGACCGCATAAGCGGCTGCATGGGATTTATTAAATGCATACTTTGCAAAATCCATCATATCTTCATAAATTTTACCGGCTGTCTTCTCATCGATTCCACGCGCTTTGCAGCCCGGAACACCTTCTTCCGGATTGCCGTAGATAAAGTTATTACGCTCTTTCTCCATGACAGCCTGCTTTTTCTTAGACATGGCACGGCGTACGAGATCACTTCTTCCGAGTGTATAACCTCCCAGTTCGCGTACAATCTGCATAACCTGTTCCTGATAAACGATACAGCCATAGGTCGGTGCCAGAATCGGTTCCAGTTCTGGACAGTCATAATGAATGGACTGTGATGAATTCTTGCCTCTGATATACTGCGGAATAAAGTCCATCGGCCCGGGGCGGTAGAGAGAAATCCCTGCTATGACATCCTCCAGATTCTGCGGCTTCAACTCCTTCATAAAGTTCTTCATGCCGGCACTTTCCAGCTGAAACACACCATCTGTACGGCCTGTGCCGATGGAATCCAGTACTGCTTTATCATCATAATCAATATGGTCTATATCAATTGTCTGGCCACTGCTGTGCTCTGCGAGCTGCACGGCATTCTGTATTACTGTCAGTGTCCGCAGTCCCAGAAAATCCATTTTCAGCAGTCCCAATTCCTCCAGCGTCGTCATCGTAAACTGTGTCGTAATAGAACCGTCCGAACCTCGAGATAACGGCACAAACTCATCTGCTTCCTTCTGACAGATCACAACACCTGCTGCATGCATGGATGTATGACGCGGTAAGCCCTCCAGTCTCCTGCACATGTCGATCAGGTTATGAACCTGTTCATCCTCATCATAGAGCTTCTTAAAGTCATGGTTCAGTTCAAGTGCACGATCAATGGTGATGTTCAGCTCATTCGGTATCATCTTTGCCAGGGAGTCCACATAGGAATACGGCAGATCCATAACACGTCCAACATCACGGATCACCCCTTTGGCAGCTAATGTACCAAAAGTGACAATCTGCACAACCTTGTCTTTGCCATATTTCTCAACAACATAATCTATAACCTCCTGCCTTCTTTCAAAGCAGAAGTCAATATCGATATCAGGCATGGATACACGTTCAGGATTTAAAAACCGCTCAAACAACAAGCTATACTTAATCGGATCTATATTTGTAATTTCCAGACAATAGGATACAATAGAGCCTGCTGCAGAGCCTCTGCCCGGTCCAACAGCGATTCCATGACTCTTGGCGTAATGGATAAAGTCCCATGTAATCAGGAAATAGTCTACAAATCCCATGCTGTGAATGGTATCAAGTTCATATTCCAAACGTTTCTTCAAATCATCTCCGTATCCCGGAAACCTCTTCTCCAGACCGTCAAAGCAAAGCTTGTTCAGATAGGACCACGCATCATATCCCTCCGGGACATCGTATCTTGGTAATTTTGTGACACCAAATTCTATCTCAACATTGCAGCGTTCTGCAATCTTTCCCGTATTTTCAATCGCTTCCGCCGCATAGGAAAACAAAGTCTGCATCTCTTCTGGTGATTTCACATAGAACTGTCCGCCTTCATAGCGCATGCGATCCTCATCCTGCAGCTTTTTTCCGGTCTGTATACAAAGAAGAATATCATGAGAAGGAACATCCTCTGCATAGGTATAATGGATGTCGTTCGTTGCTACAAGTGGTATATCCAGTTCCTGGCTTATACGGAGCAATGCCTGATTGACTGTTTTCTGTTCCGGAATTCCGTGATCCTGCAGTTCCAGAAAATAATTGCCTTTTCCAAAACAGGTTTCATATTTCAGGGCGCACTTCTTTGCTTCCTCATACAGGCCCTTCTCTATATAGCGCGGAACCTCTCCTGCCAGACACGCAGACAATGCAATAATCCCCTCATGATATGTATTTAAAACCTCCATATCTATACGAGGCCGGTAGTAATAGCCCTCTGTAAAGCCCTTGCT
>CAYRJT010000210.1:0-5180 GCA_964424675.1 uncultured Lachnospiraceae bacterium | reverse complement strand
GTTAATTTCAAAAAGACACATTCTCAGACATTGGTACCGATGCTGGATGAAATCAAGCAGATGACGGAATTGGATCTGTCAACAATAGATGCGATTGCAGTGGCAGCAGGTCCGGGTTCCTTTACGGGACTCAGGATCGGTTCTGCAACAGCGAAGGGACTGGGACTTGCGTTAGATAAACCGGTTATTTCTGTACCGACTATGGATGCCATGGCATATAACCTGTGTATGACGGATCAGCTGGTCTGCCCGATCATGGATGCCAGACGTGGACAGACATATGCAGGTATTTATGAATTTACCGGATGCAGAATGCAGATCAGGCTGGCACAATGCATCATCATGATTGATGATCTGGCAGAAAAGGTGAATGAAATGGGACGTTCTGTTATTTTCCTCGGAGATGGGAAAACAGTCTTTCATGAACGCCTGACGGAATTGATATCGGTTCCATATTCCTTTGCACCGGCACACATGGCCAGACAAAGGGCAGGTGCACTGGGAGTACTTGCTTTTCAATATTACAGGGATGAACAAGGCACTGCCGGCGGACATATTCAGACGGCAGCAGAGCACAGACCGGATTATCTGCGACTTTCACAGGCTGAAAGAGAACTGGCGGAGAAACAGAATGGTTGAATACAGAGAAATACGGGAAGATGATCTGGATGCAGTGTGCAGACTGGAGGAAGACACATTTTCAATGCCCTGGCACAGACAGGACTTTGCAGATATGATTGTACAGGATCATCTATTGTATATTGTGGCAGTTTTTGATAATATAATAGTGGGTGGCTGCGGACTTCGCGACATCGTCGGAGAGGGCGAGATTACCAATGTTGCGGTTGCCGGTACCTGCAGGAATCAGGGAATCGGGACTGATCTGCTGACGTGTGTGCTTCAAAGAGGATGCGGGATGGGAATCACGGCATTTACTCTGGAAGTCAGAAAGAGCAATCTGGCGGCAATCCATCTATATGAAAAGCTTGGATTTGTAACAGAAGGACTTAGAAAAAATTTTTATGAAAAACCATGTGAAGATGCGCTGATCATGTGGAAGAGATAGACAGGACATGGAGTAATTACCACTATTTTTTGAGAAGGACACCTTGTATAATCTAGATAGATGATGACTACAAGGAGGCGGAGATATGCGAAAGTATGATGAAAACAGTAAGGAACTGACAGAAGTATTCTGCAATTATTGCGGCAGACCGCTACGTACTGACGGCGGAATTGTAAAAGAAGGAATTGTTACGGTAGATAATGCATTTGGCTATTTTTCAGATAAAGACGGACAAGTACACAGCTTTGATTTATGTGAAAAATGCTACGATAATCTGATGCTGCAGTTTGAACTGCCGGTAACAATCAGGCATATGAAGGAGTTACTATAGGATGTTAGATGTTTGTTTGCTGGGAACGGGCGGTATGATGCCGCTGCCGTATCGATGGCTGACGTCCCTGATGATGCGGTTCAACGGGAGCAGTATTCTGATAGATTGTGGTGAAGGAACCCAGATAGCGATGAAGGAAAAGGGATGGAGTGCCAAACCGATTGATGTTCTCTGCTTTACACATTTTCATGCAGATCATATCAGCGGATTGCCGGGACTTCTTCTTACAATGGGAAATGCAGAACGTACAGAACCTCTGACATTGATCGGACCGAGGGGACTGGAACGCGTTGTGGCAGCACTTCGTGTGATCGCACCGGAACTGCCGTTTGAACTGCAGTTCATAGAACTGACAGAGACAGAACAGGTGCTGGATTTCGGGGAATTCCGGATAGAGGCATTTCGTGTCAATCATAATATTGTCTGCTATGGATATAATATGATCATTGACCGGGCAGGCAGGTTCAGCGTCGAGAATGCAAAGGCACGCGAGATACCGATGCAGTACTGGAACAGGCTGCAAAAGGGCGAGGAAATAGAGTCACCGGAAGGCCTCTATACGCCGGATATGGTACTCGGACCTCCGCGCAAAGGAATCAAACTGACCTATTGTACAGACTCCAGACCAACGGATCTGATCGTAAAGAATGCGGATCATGCGGATCTCTTTATTTGTGAGGGCATGTATGGAGAGCCGGGGATGGAGCAAAAAGCGCGCGAGCATAAACATATGACCTTTTATGAAGCTGCAGAGATGGCGAAGGATGCTGCGGTGAGGGAAATGTGGCTGACACATTACAGCCCTTCACTTGTGAATCCGAAGGAATTCATGCCTAAGGTGAGAGAAATTTTTCCGAATGCATATGCAGGCAAGGATGCCAAAACGGCCACACTTGATTTTGAAGATGAGTAAGAAGACTGCTAAGGATAAAGCGTGAAAGGAGGAGTGGCTGTGAAAAAAGGAATGAAGGGACTGATTCTGACAGCAATCATGATATTGCTTGTTGTTGGCTATTATGCATATCTGTCTAATAAGACTGCAGACAACACGGAAGAAGTCATTCAGCTGACAGCTACTCAGGAAGTACTTTCACGGGATTTGCAGAGAAGTTATCCCCCCTCACCTAAGGAGGTACTGAAATACTACAGTGATCTTACGATGAGCCTTTATAATGAAGAACATGATGACGCAGATGTCATTGCGCTGGCACAGAAAGCAAGAGAGCTCTATGACGCAGATCTACTTGCAAATCAAACTGAGGAACAGTATATACGTATGCTGGCCGAGGATATTGATGAATATAAGAAGGAAAAGAAAACAATATCCAGCTACTCTACTTCATCCAGTGTGGATGTGGAGTATTATACAAGAGACAATTCTGACTGGGCAAAACTAAGCTGCATCTACACATTGCGTCAGGAGACAACATTGGCTTCGACACAAGAGGATTTTCTGCTGCGTAAGGATACGGAAGGGCACTGGAAGATCTACGGATGGGTAGTGAGCCCGATAGAGGGAAAGAGTGAGTAATCAGATGAAAGAAAAGGATATATTGATTCTAGGGATTGAGAGCTCCTGCGACGAGACGGCGGCAGCCGTCGTGAAGAACGGACGAGAGGTGCTCTCTAATATTATCTCCTCACAGATCGACCTGCATACTCTGTATGGAGGCGTTGTTCCGGAGATTGCATCACGCAAGCATATCGAGAAGATCAATCAGGTGATCGAGGAGGCATTATCGGCAGCCAGAGTGACACTGTCCGATATTGATGCAATAGGAGTGACATATGGTCCCGGGCTCGTGGGGGCTTTACTTGTAGGTGTTGCTGAAGCGAAAGCCATCAGCTTTGCAACCGGTATTCCGCTAGTGGGTGTACATCATATTGAGGGTCATATTTCTGCAAATTACATAGAACACAAAGAGCTGGAGCCTCCCTTTATGTCGCTGGTGGTTTCGGGCGGGCATACACACCTGGTCAAGGTGCAGGATTATGGTGTCTATGAGATCCTGGGACGTACCCGCGATGATGCGGCTGGAGAAGCCTTTGATAAGGTGGCACGTGCAATCGGGCTGGGGTATCCCGGAGGACCAAAGATCGATCGGGTTTCAAAAGAGGGAAATGCAGATGCGATTTCATTTCCAAGGGCAAAGGTGGAGGATTCCCTATATGACTTCAGCTTCAGCGGCTTGAAATCAGCTGTATTAAATTATCTGAACAGCTGCGAAATGAAGGGCGAGACATATATCCAGGCGGATGTGGCAGCATCCTTTCAAAAGGCGGTCACGGACGTGCTTGTGGAGCATTCCATAGCGGCTGTTAAGGCACAGGGCTTCCGAAAGTTTGCAATGGCAGGCGGTGTGGCGTCTAACAGTGCGCTCCGCGCAGCCATGGATGAGGCCTGCAGACGGGAAAATATAGAGCTGTATTATCCGTCACCGATTTTTTGTACAGATAATGCAGCCATGATCGGTGTGGCGGCGTATTATGAATTCAAAAACGGGGTTACCAGCGGGCTGGACCTGAATGCAGTACCAAATCTGAAGCTGGGAGAGAGGTAATGAAAATGGAGCAATCTAGAAGTGTGGCAATCGTACTGGCTGCAGGGCGGGGAAAACGAATGAACTCAGATGTGCAGAAGCAGTATTTGATGCTGGGAGACAGACCGGTGTTGTATCATTCACTGAAGGTCTTTGAGGACAGCTTTGTGAATGAAGTCGTTCTGGTTGTCGGAGAGGATGATATTGAGTACTGCCACAGCGAGATTGTAGAAAAATATAAATTACACAAGGTGAAGCAGATCGTGGCGGGAGGTCGTGAGCGATATCACTCTGTGATGAATGGTCTGAGAGCCATCGAGGGGGAATGTTCCTATGTCTTTATTCATGATGGAGCAAGACCTTTTGTGACGCAGGACATCCTGCGAAGGGCATATGAAACAGTATGCACCTATGGAACGGCGGTCGTGGCAATGCCATCCAAGGATACTGTCAAGATAGCAGATGATGAGCAATGTGCGAAGGAAACGCCGGACAGACGTACTGTGTGGATGATGCAGACACCACAGGTGTTTTCTTATAAGTTGATTCTGGATGCCTATGAGAAGCTGGCTGATGCAGAAGAAAAGTTTGCCCAGCTTGGGATCGTAGTGACAGATGATGCCATGGTGGTTGAGATGTTTTCTGATACCAAGGTTAAGTTTGTCGAGGGCTCCTACGGAAATATCAAGATTACGACACCGGAGGATCTTGTGATCGCCAATGCTCTGCTGAGCTGAAGGACATCCCGTGACAGATACTTAATGTAAAATTCAGTCTGCTGGCAACCGGCCACTATTGAGTCAAATTGGCTTAATGATGTTGAGTGAATGCAATGATGTTGCATTGGCGAAATGAAGCTGAATTGGATAATAGACCTTGAGTTTTTCAAGAAAAGTTCCAAATAATGATTTATTAATAGTAAATATAGGCAAATTGGACAAATGAACTTTTGCAGCAAGGATGAAATTCCAAGATAGATGGACCTTTGAAGGAAATTTGGAATTCTATTCAAGGCATTGCAAGGTAATTTGTCCAAAACATAGGATGAGAAACCTGCAATTTCTTGTTTTTGGAATAAAAGTAAAGTATGTCGCGCTGCCTTGTCCAAAGTTGTCAGTGAAAAACAAGAGAAAAAGGACTCAAATATGCGCAAAAAGAGCTTAAATAAGCGGTTAAAAAAAGAGCTACAAAAAAGAGAAAAAAACAATTGACATGGTTTCACGTTTTTGCTACAATAATGAAT
>CAYRJT010000209.1:0-5186 GCA_964424675.1 uncultured Lachnospiraceae bacterium | reverse complement strand
TATCAAAAATGATTCCCCTGTATCCTTCCTGATAGAGACCATCATAATCAATCACATACGCTGAATCCATATAGGCATCCGGATAAAATGCGGCAAAGAATCCGTTTTTCCCCGGTTTTGTCTCGTTCAGCACAATTGCAATGAAAATCAGCGCACAGCCGATTACCATCTTTCCACTCATAACCTCATGCAGAAAAACTGCAGAGCATAACACACCAAATACAGATTCCGTTGACATCAACAGCGATGCTGTCGCCGGCTTCAGATACTTCTGGCATACATTCTGCAGCAGAAAAGCAATCATCGTAGAAAACAGTCCCAGATACAGCATGGAAATAATCACGGAGCTGTTTTGAACGGCCTCCACAGGGAACGCTCCGCCTGCCGCCAAAGCCACAGCCCATGAATAAACCGCTGCAAACACCATCTGCCAGACGGCAATCAGTACAGGATCATCTGTTTCTGTATACTGATCAATATAAATAATCTGAAATGCAAAGAGGATGCCACATGCCAGAGTCAGGATATCGCCTATATTGACGCTGAAGTCTCCCTCCAATGTCAGGAGTCCGATTCCGGCTATCGCAATAAATGCTGATATCACACAATATCGATCCGGCTTTCCTTTTTTTAAAATCCATCCCAGAAATGGAACCACAACCACATATACAGTCGTCAAAAAAGCATTTTTTCCCGCCGTGGTGTAATCGCATCCGATTGTCTGTACCAGATAGGCAGCGAACAGAAAAAAGCCTACAATTGCTCCATGTAATAATATCTTTTGATTGATCTTCCTCATCCGTCTGATAAAGACAAGTGACAGCATAACTCCGGCTATTGTAAATCGAAATGCCAGCATATAGATCGGTGGAACATAATCCAGTGAATTTTTCACAACTACAAATGCAAAACCCCATACAAATGCAGTCACCAGCAGTCCGAACCCTGCAAACAATTTTACTTTTCCAGTGACAATCTGACCCATTTTATATCATACTCCCTTACCTGATTATCCACTCATTTTATCAAATCAAGTCATTTCTGTAAACCACAAAGTCAATCCGGACACACACCATCCGGACACGCACATACAAAAGGACAAACCAGATATCGGTTTGTCCTTCGAAAGAGGGATCATTTAAAACATTTCTGCCGGAAACTTCTGAAATACCAGACCATCCTCGTCATTGACAATATTGCTTCCTGACCCCACAAAGTATTGATACTGCTCCAGCATGGAGTCCTTTCTCATATCTGAAATAGCCTTTTCTACATCCAAACCTGCAAGTGAGCTGTCACGGCCCACCAGATTGATATCCTCATCCCGGTTAAACTTTAAGGAAATATCCTGCAGATCTGAAGCTGCTGTTCTGTCAGCCAGTCCTGCTTCCTGTACCGGTGATAATGTAGATACGACTTCCTGATTTTGTACATCCTGTTGTCTTTGTGCTTCTCTGTCTCTGACACCCTGCTGTTCTGTCTCTACACCTGTCTTTGGGACATCCTGTCCTGCGATAGGGATTCTGCTGAGTGCATTCTGTGACTGATAGCTTTGGAATAAATCATATTGCCCATTCAATCCGTTGATTGCCATATGAATCATTCCTCCTTTGTAATAAATTGATTAACATAATCTGTTACCATTAATTATACTATAACCGATTTGTCTTTGCAATCAATTTATCGACACAAAAAGGAGTTTCCTTAACCGCTTCACTAAAAATTCACATAGTACTTTCTTCCATGGAAATACCTGCCGAATGCAGTAATTGTTTCGTATATTCATGCTGCGTATGAAAATAAACATCATCTGTTCTGCCCTGCTCCACAATCATACCGCCTCTCATGACCATCACGCGGGTGCATAGCTGATAAACCACCTTCAGATCATGGGATATAAAGAGCATGGCAATCCCAAGATCATGATTGATCTGCTTCAAAAGCTCTATGATCTGTGCCTGTACTGTCACATCCAGGGCTGATACCGGTTCATCTGCAATCAGCAGCTGCGGGTTCAATACGAGAGCTTCTGCAATACACACTCTCTGCCGCTGCCCTCCTGACAGTTCGTTCGGGTATCGTTCTCCGAACTTCTCGTCCAGTCCGACCCTGCGCAATCTGCGCAGCACCTTGGCATTTCTCTCTTCCTCTGTCATCCCGCCTCTGATGCGAAGTGGTTCTTCGATGATCCAGCCCACCTTTTTTGCCGGGTTTAGTGAACCATATGGATCCTGAAATACCATCTGCGGATGTTCGGAGTGATGGAGGATGCTTCCGTCAGTATCCTTGACCATTCCAAGGATTGCTTTTCCAAGTGTTGACTTTCCACAGCCGCTTTCTCCGACCAGACCTACGATTTCGCCTCTTTCCATATAAAAGGAAACATCATGCAGGATCTGCTTCCGTTCCTTCGTACCGGAAAACAGTCTTTCCTTCTCTTTGTAATATGCATTTAAATGAATGACTTCCAGAATCAGATTATCCATATCGTTCAGCTCTCACTTTTTGACAATGTTATGTTATCTCATCTCATGGTTTCTGACAATCTTTGGTATCGCCTTGATCAGATTCTGTGTATACAGCTCCTGTGGGTGATGAAAGATCTGTTCTGTCTCACCCTGTTCTACGATTCTGCCCTGATACATCACAAGGACACGCTCGCACAGCTGCTTTACCAGACTCAGGTCATGGGATATAAAAAGAATTGCCGTATTCTGCTTTTGATTAATACGCTTCAACAGCTCTATAATCTGTGCCTGTACCGTCACATCCAACGCCGTTGTCGGCTCATCAGCAATCATCAGCTTGGGCTTACAGATCACAGCCGCCGCAATCATCACTCTCTGGCGCATACCGCCTGACAGCTCATGCGGATACATATGGTATATCTTCTCAGGCTCTGGAAGCTCCACATCTGACAGTGCCTCAATCGCTTTTTCATATCGCTCAGTCTTAGTCATGCCGGTATGAATGCGTAGGCTCTCCTCCACCTGCCAGCCGATCTTCCTGACTGGATTCAGAGATGTCATAGGCTCCTGAAAGATCATGCTGATTTCATTGCCCTGGAGACTACGCAGCTTTGCACGCTCACATGTCAGGAGTTCCGTTCCATTAAAAATAATCTGACCCTTCTTCTGCATATCATGCCGGGACAGCAGCCCTGCAATTGCCAGTGCGCTCATCGTCTTACCTGATCCGGACTCTCCGACGATGCCTACGATATCCCCCTGATCCATGTGCAGATCAAAGTCATATACAACCGTCTCCGGTATCAGATGATCATGAAATTCAATATTCAGATCTACAACATCCAGCATTAAAACCTTCCTTTCAGACCTTCGGACAGTAATGCAAATCCAAGGATCAGCAGTACGATCGTCAATCCCGGAAACAGAGCGCACCATGGAGCTGAAAACAAAAATGCCTGCGACTCTGACAGCATCCTGCCCAGACTTGCATCCGGCGGCTGCACTCCGATTCCAAGGAAACTCATGCTCGCTTCTGCCAGCACAGCATTGTTAAAACCGATGATCACCGATGATAATAATACAGGCCATGCATTTGGCAGTATATGAACAAACATAATGCGAACCGCACCGGCTCCCATCAGTTTTGCACTCTGTACATAATCCAGATTTCTATAATGGATGAATTCTCCGCGCACAATACGTGCGAAGCTCGGAATAAAGACAATTCCCAATGCAATGATGACATGATACTTTCCGCTTCCCATAATACTGATAAAGACGAGTGCCACCAGGATACTCGGGAATGCCAGAACAGCATCATTGAACCGCATCAGGATCTCATCCGCCACACCCCCATAATAGCCCGTCACTGCACCGAGCACAGTTCCGATTCCTGCACCGATGCCAATCGTGCACAAAGCAATCAGCAGCGTTGTTCCTGTGCCCTTCAGGATACGGCTGAAGATATCACGTCCGAAGTTATCACATCCCATCAGATGCCGAAAGGATACCCCCGCAAACTTATCTGCAGGGTTCATGGCATCTGGGTCATAGGGCGTATAAAAAATCCCCACGATGACTAACAGCACGATCAGTGCCGTCAGGACTGCTCCGATATAAAAGCTATAGTCTCTTTTTTTCAGTTTCACGCTCTACTGTCCCCTTACTCTTGGATCCAGAATCTGATAAACGATGTCTACCACATAATTAATGATAATCACAATGACTGCGATGCATACAATAATAGCCTGTACCACAGGATAATCACGATTGGAAATAGACGTAATCAGCAGTCTGCCGAGACCCGGTATGGAAAATACCTGTTCGATAATGATGGAGCCTGCCACGATATCCGCCAGTGTCATTCCCAGAAAGGTAACAACCGGTATCATCGCATTCTTCAGCACGTGATGATACAGTACGCCATTGGTCCGGTTGCCTCTGCTGTAGGCTGTACGTACATAATCCAGCTGCATTTCCGATAATAGCGATCCCTGCAGCATTTTCGTTGCCATGGCGAGCTTCGGAACCGCTATGGCCACTGCCGGGAAGAATAAATACCCGATAAAGCCCCCTACATTGGACGTATAGGACACAAAGCCGCCAGGAGTAAACCAACGGAGAACAATTCCGAATAAATAGGTAAACAGAATCCCCATAAAGAACGGTGGAACCGACATTGCGATCTGATTGAGAACATTGACAGCCTTGGTGACCGGCCTGTCTTTATGCTTTGCTGTATAGATGCCCAATGGCACAGCACCTGCTACGATCATGATAAAGGACATCAGTGTCAGTGTCAGTGTGATTGGAAGCTTACCTGCCAGCATACTGCTAACGGACATATGATAGCTGTAGGACTCACCCATATCGCCAAAAAAGAAATCGCCAAGCCATGACAGATACCGCACCGGCATCGGACGGTTTAGTCCCAGCTTGTCCTGTAATGCTGCAATCTTTTCAGGTGTCGCCTGTGTTCCCAGCATTTTGATTGCCGGATCTCCCGGAATGATCTGAAATGCAAAAAAGGCAAGAAGTGAGACCAGTAGTAAAGTGAGTATAAAAGTAACTGACTTCTTTACAACAAATCTCATCTTCTTCACCTCTTTTGAAAGACTTACTTCTGGGTTTGTTCCTTCAATCTGATCTTGCTCATATCTTGTACATACAACGGATAAAATTCATATCCCTCATACTTGCTGTTCAGTGCTACAAACT
>CAYRJT010000208.1:0-5206 GCA_964424675.1 uncultured Lachnospiraceae bacterium | reverse complement strand
TATGGATATTCACTGCGGCGGTGTGGATAATATCTTCCCGCACCATACGAATGAAGTGGCACAGAGTGAATCCTATGTGGGACATAAATGGTGTAATTACTGGTTCCATGTACATCATCTGAATGATAAATCAGGCAAGATGAGTAAGTCGAAGGGTGAATTCCTGACAGTGGATCTGCTGGAACAGAAGGGCTATGACCCGCTTGCATACAGAATGTTCTGCCTGCAGTCTCATTACCGTAAGCCTCTGGAATTTTCCTATGAACAGCTTGACAGTGTGGCTGCAACCTATAAGAAGCTGCGCACGAAAACCAGCTCTTATGCAGCAGAGGGTGCGGTAGACAAAGCGGTATTTGAAAATTACAGAAATAAATTTGCTGATACAGTCGGCAATGATTTAAACACTGCTATGGCAATCACGGTTGTCTATGATTTGATCAAGGAAGATACAAATGATGCGACAAAGCATGCATTGTTAGAGGATTTTGACAGGGTACTGTCATTGAATCTGACCATCCCCTATGAAACAGAGGAAGCAGATGATGAGCTGACAGCCTATGTAGAGAACAAAATTGCAGAGCGTAAGGAAGCCAAGAAAGCGAAGGACTTCGCAAAGGCAGATGCAATCCGTAATGAACTGCTTGAAAAGGGCATCATCATCGAAGATACACGTGAAGGCGTGAAGTGGAAACGCAGCTAAGATAGGAAGAACAATGGAACAGGAAGCATTATTACAATATATCAGACAGCAATTTGACTTGAAGGAGGCGGATATCAATGCATATTCGCCTCTTACCCTTGCTTACATCGGCGACAGTATCTATGATCTCATCATGAAGTCTATCGTAGTCGGCAGGGCAAATTGTGCAGCAAACAAATTACATAAGCAGACCAGTGAACTTGTGAAGGCAGGGACACAGGCCCAGATGGCAGAGCTTCTGCAGGAGCATATGACCGAGGAAGAACAGGCTGTCTACAAAAGAGGCCGCAACGCAAAGTCCTATACGACTGCGAAGAATGCCTCGGTGTCTGATTACCGCAAGGCAACCGGAATGGAAGCAGTCTGCGGATATCTGTATCTGCAGGGGAATACAGAGCGAATTGTAGATTTGCTGAAACTCGGCATGCAGTTATGTGGGAAGCTGTAACACATAGATCAGACAGGTGTTTGACATCAGACAGATCAGTATGAAATCAAAAATAAGGCGGATACAGAAACAGCAGGAAATGAAGTAGGAGAACAGACATGGAAAACGAGCGCTATGAAGAATTTTTAATCGAGGGACGCAATGCAGTCATCGAAGCATTTCGTGCAGGCAAGACGATAGACAAGCTGTATGTGCTGGACGGATGCCAGGATGGACCGGTGGTCACCATTAAGCGGGAAGCCAAGAAGCATGATACCATGATCAAATATGTGGACAAGGAACGGCTTGACCAGATGAGCACAACGGGTCATCATCAGGGTGTGATTGCACAGGCGGCAGCCTATCAATACGCTGAGGTGGAGGACATCTTGAAGAAGGCAGAGGAAAAGGGCGAACCACCTTTTATTTTCCTGCTGGATAACATTGAGGATCCCCATAACCTCGGAGCCATCATCAGAACCGCCAATCTATGCGGCGCACATGGTGTCATCATACCGAAGAACCGTGCAGTCGGGCTGACAGCAGTCGTTGCCAGAACCTCAGCAGGTGCACTCAATTATACACCGGTTGCGAAGGTGACAAACCTCGTACAGACGATGGAAGATTTGAAAAAGCGTGGACTCTGGTTTGTCTGCGGAGATATGGATGGGGAACTGATGTATCGATGTAATCTGACCGGTCCCATTGGACTGGTGATTGGCAGCGAGGGCACAGGTGTCGGACGTCTGATCAAGGAAAAATGTGATTATGTTGCAGCCATTCCCATGAAAGGGGACATCGATTCCCTGAATGCATCAGTCGCAGCAGGTGTACTCGCTTATGAAATCGTCCGGCAGCGCATGAGGTAATTCACTTATACATGAAAACCGAAGATGATTTATTCGTAGTGAAGTATCAATCTGATGGAAAAAGAAAAACAGCTCATCAGAGATGATTAACATAAATGGTTGACATAATCAATATGTCTGGAGCATCCATGGACGGAAAAAATGATTACGCACAAAGTTCAGATGAGGAATTAATCCTGCGATTACGTGAGGGGGAATCACCCGTCACTGATTTTATCATGGATAAATATAAAAATCTGGTGCGCAGCAAAGCAAAATCCATGTTTATCCTCGGCGCAGATAATGAAGACCTGATTCAGGAGGGCATGATCGGACTCTTCAAAGCCATCCGTGACTACGACAGCGGCCGTGATGCCAGCTTCTACACATTTGCGGATTTATGTGTATCGAGGCAGATGTATACTGCTGTACAGGCAGCAGGCAGACAGAAGCATACGCCTCTGAATTCTTATGTGTCCTTATATGCGAATATGTCAGACACGGAGGGAGAAGAAGCCGTTCTGGTGGACGCTCTGCAGTCAGCAGTTGAAAAAAGCCCAGAGGAGCTTTTCTTTGATAAAGAAAATGTCAATGTACTGGAGGAACAGATAGACAGTACGCTCAGCTCCTTTGAGAAGCAGGTACTCGATCTCTATATCACCGGGATGAGTTACGTCCAGATCGCAAAGGTACTCGGAAAAGATGAAAAGTCCACCGATAATGCGCTTCAACGCATTAAGAGCAAGATTAAGAAAGAAATCCTGAAAAAGTGATAGACAATTCCATGTCGAATATGTTAGAATGTCCTTCGGTGAGACATTCACTATGCTGTTATAGCACAGTTGGTAGTGCGCTACATTGGTAATGTAGAGGTCTCCAGTTCGATTCTGGATAACAGCATGATAGAAAACGGCCTAAACCTGATTCATTCAATGGTTCAGGCCTTTTTGTTTCCCAGGGCCTGTTCGATGTGTGACTCTCTGGAAATGGAAGAAACAAAAATTTTACAAAGATGGTACTTGTGTACCAAACATACAATATTGTATACTAGATATATGAGCAGAAGGGGGTCACAGATGATGGAATTCAGACCTTGTATAGATATCCATAACGGGCAGGTCAAACAGATCATCGGCGGCACTCTGCAGGATCAGGGAGATCGTGCAGTAGAGAACTTTACATCGCTCAAAGGAGCAGAATATTATGCCGATCTATACAGGCAGCATAACCTGAAGGGTGGACATGTCATTTTGTTAAATGCGTCAGATTCCGCTCTTTTTTCGGCTACAAAAGAGCAGGCGATCCGTGCACTGGCAGCATATCCCGGAGGACTGCAGGTCGGCGGCGGTATTACAGCGGCCAATGCAGCAGAGTATCTGGATGCCGGAGCATCACATGTGATCGTTACTTCTTATATCTTTAAAGATGGTCAGATTAAATATGAAAATATAGAAAAGATGAAGCATACAGTAGGAAAGGAACATCTGGTACTGGATGTCAGCTGTCGCAGGAGAGACGGCAGATATTATGTCGTTACTGACAGATGGCAGAGGTTTACTGAGGTACCGGTTACGGTAGAACTGCTGCAGGAATTATCTTCGTCATGTGACGAATTTCTTGTGCATGCAGTAGACGTAGAGGGCCGCTCAGCCGGCATCGAGGAAGAAATCGTAGGAATCCTGGGCAGTTATGTGCGTCAGGCTGACTCTTTGACCGCAGCAGGCAGGCAGAAGCTCTCAAATGAACCAGCCGGGCTGAATCAGGCTGACGTTCCTGCCACACCGTGCCCCATCACCTACGCCGGCGGCATCGCTGCATATGAGGATATCACAAGGCTGAAGACACTCGGACACGACCAAATACACGCAACCATAGGATCCGCACTGGATCTTTTTGGCGGCCCACTGGAGTTTCAGCGGGTTATCCAATATTTTAATCACTGAGAGGCGGGATAGTAATGTACACAATAATGATTGTCGACGACAATGAGACCGAATTAATGATCGCCCAAAAAGCACTGGAAAAGGACTACATCATCACCCCGATATCAAACAGCAAACAGGCACTGGCACGACTGGGCAAGGCGACACTCATGCCAAGCCTTATCATACTCGACATCGCAATGCCGGGCATCAATGGCTTTGAGATGATCATGAGACTGAAGACAAGCGAGAAAGCAAAGAATATACCGGTCATATTCCTGTCCGGAGATCCGGATAATGCAACAGAGCTCGAAGCGTACAGACTGGGGGCTGTCGATTTTATCCGTAAGCCTGTCGTGGCAGAACTGCTGCAAAAGCGTATAGAACTGCAGATCAGACTGATCGAGCATCAGAAACAGATGAACGATTATAATCAGCAGCTCCAGCAGACAGCCTCTTTCCAGACGCAGAATGCCATGAGGCTGGAATATTTTATCATAGGGATCATCACAGATCTGATTTCAGAAAAAGACGGCTACTCAGGCATGCATTGTCTCCGTGTGTCTAAGTATATGGGCGTTCTGCTCAAGGAAATGCTGCTGAGCGGTATCAATTTCGGAATCCTGGCAGATGATTATGAGATGATCATCCTCTGTTCACAGCTGCACGATATGGGAAAAATCGGTGTTCCTGACAGTGTGCTGCAAAAAGAAGGAAAATATACAGACGAAGAGTTCATGCAGATGAAGAACCATACACTGTTAGCGGCTAATGCGATACAGAAGTATGCATATCTGCTGCCAAACAGCAAGTTTCTCAACTATACCTATCAGATGGCGCGCTCACATCATGAGCAGTACAGCGGTGCAGGCTATCCGGACGGACTTGCCGGCAACAACATTCCGATTCTGGCAAGGATACTGGGAGTGGCAGATGTATATGATGCCCTTGTATCAGAAAGACCTTATAAAAAAGCATTCACACACGAACAGGCATATAATATCATTACACAGGGCTCCGGACTCCAGTTCGACCCTCAGGTAGTGGCGGCATTTCAGCGTGTGCATATGGAATTCTACGAGATTTCACAGCAGAATGTGAAGATGCTGGCACAGCATCAGATGCAGGAAAACTACGCCAATGCACAACAAGTCAGATAGCATGAAAAATATTTGTAAAATTTGCTGAAAATATCGTTTACTTTTTGCTAATTCTGTGCTATCATGTCTTTGTTGCGAATAGGCGCAACGATAATTATTATTTTGGAGGATCACAGAATGAACAAAGGTACAGTAAAATGGTTTAACAA
>CAYRJT010000207.1:0-5234 GCA_964424675.1 uncultured Lachnospiraceae bacterium | reverse complement strand
TTAGAGGTAATCTCATATTCAAATACTGTATCACGCAGTCCCATGGCTTCTACTGCATCCATGCCGATTTGTGTATCCTCCGGGAAGATATAGATACCCTCCTCCGGTGCCTCTGGATACATCTCACGGCTTGTTCCGAGCTCCTCTACAGAGCACATCATGCCGTATGAATCGATTCCACGCAGCTTACCATTCTTGATTTCAATTCCGTCTTCCGGAAGCGTGCCGCCGTCATGACCGCCTGCGACCTTACCTCCATCAATGACGACCGGAACCTTGTCACCGACCTTTACATTATGCGCACCGGTTACGATCTGCAGCTTCTTATTTCCCAGATTTACCTGACATACAATCAGCTTGTCTGCGTCCGGATGCTTCTCAATCGACTCAATCTGTCCCACATAAATCCTCTCAAGGTTCTTGTCCAGACATTCAAAGGTCTCTACCTTCGTCCCGGTTAATGTCATCTGGTCTGTATAATCCTGCGGTGTACAGTCAAGCTCCGGTACATACGCCTTAATCCATGATATAGATGTATTCATATTCGTTTCCCCCTCCCTAAAACTGTTTCAGAAATCTGATATCATTCTCGTAAAGGAGACGCATATCATCAATTTCGTATTTTAATAAGCTGATTCTCTCAAGTCCCATACCAAATGCAAAGCCTGAATACTCCTCTGGGTCAATGTTGCTCATGCGAAGCACATTCGGATGCACCATACCACAGCCCAGTATCTCAATCCAGCCTGTTCCCTTGCAGAAACGGCAGCCCTTGCCGCCACACTTGAAGCAGGACACATCTACCTCTGCGCTTGGCTCTGTAAAGTTAAAGTGATGTGGTCTGAAACGTACCCTCGTATCCTCTCCGAAGAGCTCCTTGGCAAATTCAGCAAGCGTTCCCTTTAAGTCTGCAAACGTAATATGCTTATCAACTACAAGTCCCTCGACCTGATGGAAGGACGGAGAATGTGTCGCATCCACTTCATCTGAGCGGAATACTCTTCCGGGTGCTATCATTCTGATTGGCAGCTTGCCCTTCTCCATTTCATGTACCTGAGTTCCTGAGGTCTGTGTACGAAGCAGGAAATCACCGCTGATATAGAAGGTATCCTGTTCATCCTTCGCCGGATGATCTGCAGGGATATTGAGTGCCTCAAAATTATAATAATCCGTCTCTACTTCAGGACCTTCTACGACCTCATAGCCCATACCGATGAAGATTCTCTCCACCTCTTCCAGAGCAATCGTATCCGGATGGCGGTGTCCGAGTTCATCCTTCTTTGCAGGAAGCGTAACATCAATGGTCTCCATCTTCATCTGCTGTTCGCGGACAGCGCGCTCCATTTTGGTTCTGGTCTCTTCCAGTGCCTTCTCAATCTCGGCACGGGCATCGTTCACCATCTGTCCTACCTTCGGTCTGTCCTCTGCTGCTACATCCTTCATACTTTTCAGCACTTCTGTCAACTGGCCCTTCTTCCCGAGAAAGTTCACTCTAACCTCATTTAATTTCTCAAGGGCATCAGAAGCCTGAATCTGTTTGTACGCTTCTTCTTTAATCTGCTGCAATTTGTCTTTCATAACATCATCCTCCTTTTTTTGGTATCAAAAAATCCCTCTACTAAAATTAGCAGAGGGACGAATCTATTCGCGGTACCACCCAGATTCCTAAGACCATTGTCTTAAGCACTCATTCTCATGCGTAACGTGCATCCTGCGTCTCTTCCTACAAGCATATAAACCTTCAGAAGAACTGCTCCGGTGTGAATGTCGAATATCATCTGAACTTAAGGAAGCTTGCAGCCGGTGGCTTCCCCTCTCTGTAAGAAGATTATATTCTGCGGCAGTATGACTGCCTGCACCTTCATTGCATTTAAATCTGTTTCAATTGTATTTATTCTAGGCAATTCTGTACAGATTGTCAAGCAAAATTTACCCTTTTCCACCTTTGTCGTACTTTACACGTCTTTTCTGATGCAGCAGTTTTTCCAGCCCCTCGTGAAAATAATCATTCAGCTGCGCACCTACAAACATAATGTACATGCACATATAAAGCCACAGCATGATGATCACAACCGTTGTCAGGCTCCCATACATGCTGAATGCATTAAAGTTACTGATATACAGTGAAAACGCCCATGAGTAAATACTCCATACGACAGCCGTAAACAGAGCTCCCGGAATCTGCTGTCTAAACTTCTGTCTTTGATAAGGCAGTGTCGTGTAAATCAGCGTGAACATCAGCGTCATGATCGCCAGCGTCAGGATAATGCGAAAATCAATGATAGTCTGAAACGGTACCGGTAACGATATCAGCTTTTCCTCAGCTAACTTTCTTAATGTTTTTCCGAACCCGGACAAGATCAGGGAAGCCACCATGATCACGGCAAGAATCACTGTATAGACACCAGCTCTTGCACGCATAAAAAAGTAATTATGCTTTTCATGGATGCCATATATTGCATTCAATCCCGTTGTGATGGATAAAAAGCCCTGTGCCGACGACCATACAACCGCTATGATGGAAATGGATAAGGCAGCAAATGTATTCGCATATAGCTGGTCTATGATCATAATGGCATACCCATCCAATGCATTTGGCAGTATTTCCACCACCGCTGCCAGTACATCCGCCTTGGTCAGCGGGGTATACGGGATAATGGCAAGAATCAGGATCACATAAGGAATCAGCGATAAAAAGACAAAAAAAGCAGCACTGGATGCAAATGCCCGGACATGATCTTCCTGCATCTCCACAGAAAAGCCATAAAGCAGATCATAGACTCTCTTTATCTTTTCCTTCATAAAGTCCTCCTGATTATTCCTGATCACAGCATATCTGCTGATAAATCTCCTATTTCAAGCTCCTGATAAAAGCTCCGGATGATATTCTCTGCCGTCATCCCCTTGAGCGCCATGCTGCGGGCACAGTTCTGTGACATTCCGGTTCCATGTCCATAGCCGCCGCCATAGAGCATCATGCTTCCCAGTCTGTCATCCTGATATTTGATATCCATCGTAAAAAATGCGCTCGGAAGCAGCATGCCGCAGGCTGTATCTGTTCCATCCTGTCTTGTAATGGATGCCCCCTCTGCCGACATCACATACCGGACATTATACTCTGTTAATATCTGTATTGTAGCATGGCTTCCAACGATAATCAAACTTTCTATCACGCCGCCGTCCCCTCTCATAGCGACCTGGATATCCTTGATCTCTCCTATTTCCGGCGGTTTGATTGACTGGTAAACACCTTTTTCGTTTTGAGTCAGAATTTTATCAGGATTCACCTGATACCGTTCTTTGATTTTTTCATCTATTCTTCCCAGTGCCGCACCCTCAATCTGCATCGTCCATCGATACCATGGTTCATTACTTTCATAGTCAGCTGCATCTTTGGAACGAATAAACGCTTCAAAATCTTCTTCTGTGATGCTGCCTGTTCCGCCCTGTACCGCCCAGGCTTCTATTGCTTCCTCTGACAGCTTTCTGGAAGTCAGATAGGACATATCCTCTTTTGAATCCTCTTTCCATGAGCCTCCGTCAGTCGTATATCCGCAGGATGTTGAAAAGTAATATGTATCCTTCACCTTGCCGTCATAGGTTGCGACCTTCCCTCTCGTTGCATCTACAGCCCTGTTGACAGTGTCACTTTCACACGTATTGTTATAGACCTGATAGCTTGTACTGTCATCTACGTCTGCACCCAGATCTGTATATTTTGAGTACTGCATCTGCTTGACTGCATACGTTCTTGCACAGATTGCCTGCGCCTTCAAGGCTTCAAACGGATAATCTGACGGCATTTCGCTCGGCACTACAGCATATAGATATTCCTCAAGCGGCAGATCGTTAATGATTACAATTCCATTTTCTGTACATTGTAATTCAAACGTTCCCCTGTATGATGGTATTCCTTGACTTCTTGACAGGGATGGAATCGCTGTTCTGGCAGTTTCCTTTGATGGAATCAGAAGCAGACTGTACCGGGTCTGACCGTCACCGGCTGTATATCGTACCGTAACAGGCTCACCTGCTTCATGCAGAACCGACTGGGAATCTCGGATCACCTCATAGGAAGTATCTGGAATCAAAGTCACCTCCTGATGGTGGATGTCATTCTCAGAATGATCCTTTAATACAACCCTGATTCTTTCTGCTATCCTATCAGGCTCTTCTTTTACAATAACAGACGGTTCTTCCGTCTGTATTTCTTCTTTTGCGGGTTTTCTTTGCTGCAGCAGCAAAAAGATCAGAAACAACAGTCCTGTAAAAATGAAGATCACTTTGAGCTTGTTCATGCGCCTCTCCTGCCTTTGCGGATATGGTACAGACAATAAAAGGCAGCCTCTGTCGAGACTGCTTTTCCTCTTTTGTGAATATCCCAGAGATGCCGGTTCTTGTTTTTTGACTCCTAGCTGATGCTAGGTGGGTGACCGCAGCCGCTCTTCTGTCTTCCACTGCAAATGAGGCCTGACATAGGAAACGGTAATATAGGAATCCCGTTTAAAGTAAATGTAGGTTCAAAATACAAGAATTATCGAACACCCCAGGAAATCTATCTTTATTATAACTGTTTATATCTGAAAGTGCAATACTATTGTCTGATTTCATTGATATTTTTTGATTGTATTCACACTAATTTCCATTTATTGATACAATTGCCAAAAGTTCATATGTCTTTGCTGTCACTTAATAAAAGATACAGACTTCCTTACCTTCCCATGTCGTTAATTTCACATGAGTCTCATCACTTTCTTCTATATACTTTGGCAGCAGCGGCACCTTGCCGAGACCACCTGATGCATTCAGGATATACTGCGGTATCGCCAGTCCGGATGTATGTCCTCTCAAATACTTCATAATACGAAGGCCTTCATCCACCGTAATTTGAAAGTGCTTTGTTCCGACAACCTGTTTCGGATGAAAGATATAATACGGTCTGACACGTACCTGCAATAGTTCTTCATTTAACAGCTGCACAACATATTTGTTGTCATTGACTCCACGCAGGAATACCATCTGGTTTCCCAGCGGAATACCCGCATCAGCCAGCTTGTTGCAGGCTGCTTTGGACTCTTCTGTCATTTCTCCCGGATGATTAAACTGTACATTGATAAACAGTGGATGGTATTTTTTCAGCATATTCACCAGATCATCCGTAATACGCTGCGGCATCGTCACCGGAACCCTTGTACCTATTCTTATGATTTCCACATGCGGAATATGATATACGC
>CAYRJT010000206.1:0-5271 GCA_964424675.1 uncultured Lachnospiraceae bacterium | reverse complement strand
CCATAATCAGAATTTCTTCCAATTCCTCATAAAAATCCTCATCAATCTCAGAGGCACCGCTAAAGATTGCCTCTATTCCATCTGCTATATTATTTCTTGTCTTGGCCAGTCCTCCTGCCAGACGCTTAAAAAAGCCCTGATGCTCTTCGCTCATTTCATTCTTCCTATTCTAATCATCCAGATCCTTATCGATCAGATTGACTGATACCAGTGCCGATACACCCTTTTCCTGCATGGTGATACCATACAGCCGGTCTGCCTTCTCCATCGTTCCACGTCTGTGTGTAATGACAATGAACTGCGTGTGCTTTGTCAGCTTGTGCAGATAGCCTGCAAATCTTGTAACATTGGTTTCATCCAGTGCCGCTTCGATCTCATCCAGCAGACAAAACGGTGACGGCTTCAGATTTTGTATTGCAAACAATAGTGCAATCGCTGTCAGTGATTTTTCTCCTCCTGACAGCTGCATCATATTCTGCAGCTTCTTTCCGGGCGGCTGTGCGATGATCCTGATGCCTGCCTCCAGAATATCCTCATCATCAACTAACTCAAGAGTTCCTTTTCCACCGCCAAATAGCTCCTTGAATACCTTATCAAATTCTCTGCCAATCTGCGCAAATTTCTCTTCAAACTGCTTTCTCATGGCAGTATCCAGCTCTTCAATGATGCCTTCCAGAGTGGCCTGTGCCTCTACCAGATCATCTCTCTGCGTTTTCAGGAAACCGTAGCGTTCCATCAGATTTTTATAATCCTCTATGGCATTGACATTGACATCGCCAAGCTTACGGATCTTGTCCTTTAATGACAGTATATCACGTTTGATCGAAGGGAGCTCCGTCAATGCCTCATCGCGCAGCTCCATAGCCGATGAGAATGTGATCTCATACTCGTCCCACATATAGTTGATCTGAGCCTCAGAAGCTTCTTCCAGTCGTTCTTTCTGAGAGGTCAGACGATAGACTTCCTTATCCAGGGAAGCTATTTTCTCAGACAATTCTTCTCTGGATTTGAAGAAATTCTTCTGCTTCGTATTCAGCGCATCCTTGTCTTCAATTGCCTGCTTCATAGCGATTTCGTTATCATCTGCAGATGTGACACCGGCTTCTATTGTCTTCTGAATCTCCAGAATATGATCCTGTTTTCTCTGCACCTCTTCCACTGTATGTGACAGTTCTTCCTCGATAGAAGCGATTTCCTGATTCAGACGTGTAATCTCATTTAGAATACGTTCTGTATTCTGTTGTGCAAACTCCTGTTTCTGAGTCAGTCCCGCAACCTCCAGATCCAGTTCGCTTGCCTTCAATACCTTGACATTTTCATCATTACGTTCCAGTTCCAGACTCTTGCCGTATTCCTGTATCCTTGCTTCCAGTTCCTTCTCACGGATTTCAGAGTTTTTCAGATCCTCCTGTATGGTATCCTTGCTTTCCCTGATGTCTGTTACCTGTGTCTCTATTTCTTTGTTTTCCTGCTCCAGTGATGCATAGCCCTTAGCTGTTTCCTCTTTCTTTTCCAGCGCCTGATTCACATTCATCTGTGCAGTGTTTTGTGCAATATACTTCTCCTGCTGGTCTTCCTTCAGCTTCTCCAGCTTTTCACGCAGGACATTTCTTTCTTCCTTTGTATTCTCGATGCCGGTCATGATCGACTCGATTTTTTCCAGACAGCTCTTGACCTTCTTTTCGAGTTCTTCGATTTCGCGTTTACGCCCAAGCAGGTTGCTGTTGTTCTTAAAGGCACCTCCTGCCATGGCACCGCCGGGAGTCAGATATTCTCCTTCTATCGTTACGATACGAAGCAGATAATGATACTTTCTGGACAGTTTGATCGCATTGTCAATATTGTCAACCACCAGAATGGCACCGAGCAGCTGTCCGATCACATCCTGATATTTCTGATCAGCCTTCACGAGCGCAGAGGCGATACCGATAACGCCCTTTTCCTTTAGTGCTTCCGGTTTATTAAACTCACCTCTGTCCTTTACACTTGTCAGCGGCAGAAATGTAGCACGTCCGAGTTTGTTCTCCTTTAAAAATGTAATCATATCCTTGGCAATTGCTTCATCATCGGTCACAATATTCTGAATATTGCCTCCCAGTGCCGTTTCAATTGCAGTCTCATACTTTTTATCTACTTTAATAATGTCTGCAACAACGCCAATAATACCCTTCTGAGTCTCTTTCTGTTCCATGACACGGCGAATACTGTTTCCATATCCGTCATAACGCTCAGACATATTCTTTAATGCATCCAGCTTTGATTTTTCTTTGTGATATATAATCTGTGCATCACCAAGCTGTTTATCCTGATCGATCAGATCCTGTTTCATCTGACCGAGCTTTTCTTCATAAACCTCAGCCTGTTCATCTAACTTCATGATCTCCTGACTGATCTGGCCCAGTTCATCGTAGAGAGCCTTGATAGCGGTTTCCTGCTCTGCCTCATCACTCTTTGCACGCAGCAGACGAGACTGCAGCTCAGCCTTACGGATGTTGATCTGCTCCAGCATGGTATCATAGCGTCCCAGCTTTGTCTTAATCGTGGCACGTTCATTCAGAATATCAATGATTTCATTCTTACCGTTCTCAATCCCATTGCTCAGCTCCGCTATCTTATTCTGTACAATATTCAGAGAGCCCCTGGCTTCATCTCTGACCTTGAGCAGCTCTGTCAGTTCTTCATCCAGTTCTGATTTGTTTGTACTGATTGCACTCTTTTCTTTTTCCTTCATTTCGATATCAGCATGAATCGTCTTAACACGTTCACGCTTCATTTCATCATTGGCCTCTGAAGAATGGATCTGCTCCTTCAAGACATTGATCTCGCCCTCCAGCTTGCTTTTGAGCATACTCGTATCAGACAGCAGTGCTCTCTTTTCCTCAATGGTCTGATCCAGCACTTCTATCTGGGATTCTATCTGTTCATATTCTTTTCTTGTATTTTCGTATTGCTCCTGCGCTTCTTTCAGGTCGCTGCCGGCTATCTTCAGTTTTTCATCTACTGATATCAGCTGGTTTTTATTTTTCTCTGCTTCCAGAAGGAACATGTTCACATCTAAGACTTTGAGTTCTTCCTTCATTTTCAGGTATTCTTTTGCTACCTCAGACTGCTTCTCCAGAGGCTCTACCTGCTTTTCCAGCTCAGCCAGTATATCATTCACGCGGATCAGATTATTTTTTTCTTCTTCCAGTTTCTTGACTGCTGTATCCTTACGGCGCTTATACTTTACGATACCTGCTGCTTCATCAAACAGTTCACGTCTTTCTTCTGGTTTACCGGACAATATCTTATCGATCTGACCCTGTCCGATGATAGAATAGCCCTCTTTGCCGACACCAGTGTCATAAAACAGCTCATAAACATCCTTCAGACGACATGTAGCACCATTGATCAGATACTCGCTCTCTCCTGATCTGTAGACACGGCGTGATACCGTTACTTCCTCAAAATCGATTGCCAGAGCATGATCTGAATTATCCAGTGTAATGGCCACATAGGCATACCCCATTGGCTTTCTCGTCTCTGTTCCGGAGAAAATAACGTCCTGCATGCTGGCTCCACGCAGCTGTTTGACGCGCTGCTCACCCAATACCCATCTGACTGCGTCTGCAACATTACTCTTTCCGCTGCCGTTTGGTCCGACGATGCCTGTGATTCCGTTATGAAATTGAAATTTAATCTTATTTGCAAAGGATTTAAATCCATGCACTTCGATACTTTTTAAATACATTCTTTTCCCTACTTGTCTTTTAGTGTAATTAATACCTGATAAGCAGCTTCCTGTTCAGCTCCCTTTTTACTTCTTCCGTTTCCTTCTCCGACTATTTTTCCGTTGATCTGCGCCTGTACACGATACATCCTGTCATGTGCAGGTCCTGAAGTCTCAACGACTTCGTATACCAGATCTTTTCCCTGCTGTTGCATCATTTCCTGTAAAATGCTCTTGCTGTCACAAAATAAGATTCTGTGCTCCATATCCGCAAGCAGTCTTCTGTTTACAAACTCTTTTGCTTTCTCATAGGAGCTATCCAGATAAATAGCAGCAATCAATGATTCAAAGACATCCGATACGATGGAATCACGGTTTCTGCCTCCTGTCTGTTCCTCACCCCTTCCAAGCATGATATACTTTTCCAGTTCTATTTCTCTGGCACAGATCGCCAGTGTCGGTTCACAAACCAGACTGGCACGCAGCTTGGTCATATTTCCTTCGTACATGCTTGGATTATGGATAAATAAATATTCACTCACTGACAGTTCCAGTACGGCATCGCCTAAAAACTCCAGACGCTCATAATCCTCTCCATTCGTGCTTTTAAATTCATTGGAATAAGAACTGTGCGTTAATGCCTTCTGCAACAGTTCTTGATTCTTAAATACATATCCTATTTTCTTTTCCAGTGCAGTATAATCCGTCAAATGACTCATAAAATCTTAATCGTCCTCGTTTCTATTTTGTACAACATCGAAAAAGCCCTCTTAAGGGCCTTTCGATTAATCCAATGCTTAGTTTAATGCATTTTTGATTTGTTCCACTGCATCTCCGACAGATACGATCTTTTCAGCATCTTCTGTGGCAATCTCAATGTCAAAGGCTTCTTCAATTCCCATGATGATCTGGAAAACATCCAATGAATCTGCGCCCAAGTCATCACTAAAGGTGGTATTCATCGTAATCTCGTCTGCGTCGACATTTAACACCTCAGCAATTATTTTTTTCAGCTTTTCAAATTCCATTGTACTCGTCCTTCCTTGATTGTTATTTTGTCATATTGATTTTTTCATTTATTTTATCATTGATGTGCTGTTCCTTGAACGTTACACATTGAATGATTGAATTCTTGATTTCCTTGGCTGTAGAGCTGCCGTGCGTCTTTACTACCAGTCCGTTCAGCCCGAGCAGCGGTGCTCCGCCATATTCGCTCGCGTCAAAGTCCTTGAGCGTTGCCTTGAGTGCAGGCTTGACCATGATTGCGCCGATCTTGCTCCGGAGTGTCTGCATCATCCCCTGCTTGATCTTCTTAATCAGCGTCGAACCGATTCCCTCATATAGCTTTAGGATGACGTTTCCGACAAATGCCTCGCAAACGATCACATCTGCATACCCCTTCGGTATGTCTCTGGCTTCTATACTGCCGATAAAATTGATATCAGGACACGTCTTCAGTAAAGGATAGGTTTCCTTGACCAGCATATTGCCTTTATCTTCCTCAGCGCCTATATTGACAATGGCAACACGGGGATTCTTGACTCCTACAATATTCTCCATAT
>CAYRJT010000205.1:0-5284 GCA_964424675.1 uncultured Lachnospiraceae bacterium | reverse complement strand
AAAACGATATCAAAGGCACCGGGAATCGGAGCTAAAACAGCACAGCGGCTGATTATAGATTTAAAGGATAAGGTTTCACTGGAGGATGCATTTGAGGAACGGCTTGCAAGTAAAGGACGTGGCGTCAGCCAGAATCCTGTTTCAGACGCTAAAAATGAAGCTGTAGAGGCTTTGACAGCTCTGGGATACTCCGCGACAGATGCGCTGCGTGCAGTCAAGAGTGTAGAGACCACAGAGGATACGGATGTTGAACTGATCCTGAAACAGGCCTTGAAGAACATCAATCATTTCTAGAAACAGGGGTTTAAAATATGCAGAAAAGATCTATAGAGACAACAGTTACAGAGGAAGATATCAAGATAGAGGGAAGCCTGCGTCCACAGCATCTGACAGAGTACATCGGTCAGCAGAAGGCAAAGGAAAACCTGAAAATCTATATAGATGCAGCAAAACAGAGAGGCGAATCTCTGGATCATGTTCTGTTTTATGGACCGCCGGGACTTGGTAAGACAACACTGGCCGGTATCATAGCAAATGAAATGGGTGTCAATATCAAGACAACATCAGGTCCGGCAATCGAGAAGCCAGGTGAGATGGCGGCCATCCTGAACAACCTGCAGGAGGGAGATATCCTGTTTGTAGATGAGATCCACCGGCTGAACAGACAGGTAGAGGAAGTGCTGTATCCTGCCATGGAGGACTATGCCATTGATATTATGATCGGAAAGGGTGCCTCAGCACGTTCTATCAGACTGGATCTGCCGAAGTTTACTCTGGTGGGTGCAACGACAAGGGCAGGACTGCTGACAGCACCGCTCAGAGATCGGTTTGGCGTGATCAACAGACTGGAATTCTATACGAATGAAGAACTGAAAACGATCATCATGCATTCAGCCAGAATACTGGATGTGAAGATAGACGAAAAAGGAGCTGTGGAGCTTGCAAGACGCAGCAGAGGTACGCCGAGACTGGCAAACCGTTTTTTGAAAAGAGTGCGTGACTATGCACAGGTCCGGTATGACGGAACCATCACACTGGAAGTGGCGACTAAGGCACTGGATATGATGGAGGTAGACAAGTATGGTCTGGATCATCTGGATCGAAATATTCTGATGACGATGATTGAAAAATTTGCCGGTGGGCCTGTGGGCCTGGATACATTAGCTGCGGCAATCGGTGAGGATGCAGGAACGCTGGAGGATGTCTATGAACCGTACCTGTTAAAGAATGGCTTCCTGAACCGCACTCCGAGAGGCAGAGTGGTTACGCCTCTTGCATATCGCCATTTCGGACTGGAGCTGCCTGAAAATGCATAATAGAATTTAGGGTTGTATTATTTCAAATTTTTGATATAATTTGTATTGTGGTTATTCTTTCAATGAGACGAACATAGTGGGGTGTGGGTATGTCTTCTAAGGTTGATACTGAAGTATTAATAGGTGGAAAGGTCTTTACACTGAGTGGATACGAAAGTGAAGAATACTTACAGAAGGTTGCGACTTATATTAATAATAAGCTGGCAGAGTACAATAAGATGGAAGCCTTCAGAAGGCAGCCGGTAGATATGCAGAATACATTGCTGCAGCTGAATATGGCAGATGATTATTTTAAAGCAAAGAAACAGATTAATCATCTGGAGGAAGATCTGGATGCCAAGGATAAGGAACTGTACGATCTGAAGCATGAACTGATTTCCACACAGATTAAGCTGGAGAATGCAGAAAAGGTATCCAGAGGAGCAAAGGATGAGCTGGAGGATATGCAGAAAAGAATTGTCAAGCTGGAATCCGAGCTGGGTACGAAAAAGAAATCATAATGGTAGTTTACCCGGATTTATAGGGTTTATGAAAAAGTAGGTGTATTGGGAGAGGGGCTGTCTGACGACAGCCTTTCTGCTTTTAAGGAGATGTATGAAGGAACATACGATTGAGTTATTATCACCAGCAGGCAGCCGTGAGAGCTTCATAGCCGCAATCGGAGCAGGGGCAGATGCAGTTTATGTAGGCGGAAGCAGATTTGGGGCGAGGGCTTATGCAAAAAACTTTACTGAAGAAGAGCTTCTTTGGGCAATTGATTATGCCCATTTATTTGGTAAGAAGGTCTATATGACAGTCAATACTCTGATGAAGGAGCAGGAGCTTTATGAATTACCTGCCTTTCTTGAGCCGTATGATAGTGCCGGTCTGGATGCTGTAATCGTTCAGGATCTTGGAGCGGTGTCAGTGATCAGAAACTGTTTTCCGAAACTGGATGTTCATGCAAGTACTCAGATGGCGATTACCTCGGCAGAGGGAGTTTTGCTGATGGAGAAGCTGGGAATCAGACAGGTCGTGCCTGCACGGGAATTATCTCTTGCTGAAATTAAAACGATCAGTGAAAGAACCAATGCGAGTATTGAGTGCTTTGTTCATGGCGCCATCTGTTACAGCTACTCTGGAAAATGCCTGTTTTCAAGTCTGATTGGCGGGAGAAGCGGAAACAGAGGCAGATGCGCACAGCCATGCAGACTTCCGTATGAAGCTGTATCCGGAAGCCGGAAACAGAATCAGGAACAGTATTTGCTCAGTCTGAAGGATATGTGTACGATCAAGATGATCCCGGAATTGATACAGGCAGGGATTACTTCATTTAAAATTGAGGGTCGTATGAAACGACCGGAATATGTAGCCGGAGTGACGCGGATCTATCGGAAATACATTGACGAATTCATGGAACGGAAGGAAGACCAGAAGTACTGCGTGGAGAAAAATGATTATGATGAGCTGACGAAGCTGTATACCAGAAGCGGACACTCAGATGGATATTACCGAAAGAAGAATGGCAGAGATATGCTGACACTTCAAAAGCCCAGCTACGAAACGGATGATGATGAACGTTTTCATGAGCTGTATGATACCTATGTCGATCATATGAAAAAGATATCTGCGAAGGCTGCGATTACCTTGAAGAAAAATACACCGTCTTGTCTGGAACTGCAGTCAGGAGCGTATTCTGTAAAGGTATATGGTGATACGGTTCAGGAAGCACTGAGCCGCCCGCTGGATCAGGAAAGTGTCTTAAAACAGCTGAATAAAACAGGAAATAGTGATATAAATTTAGTGCAGATCAGAATGGATATGGATGAGGATATCTTTATGCCGGTCAAGCAGCTCAATGAACTTAGAAGACAGGGGATTACAGCCTTGACGAAGGAAATGCTGCGTCACTATCACAGGAATACGGATCCCAAACTGCTGAATCTGGAAACAGCAAAGGTGTTTCAGGGTGCAGAACAGGAACAGGATCACAATACGATGGTTTTGTCAGCCTATGTTGAAACAATAGACACACTGAAATCGTTATGTAAGGCAGAGGGGATTCAAAGACTGTATATTTCCAGTGCGGATATTACTCCGACAGATGAGGCAGTTGCTGCTGCATATCATTCAGGCAAGGAAGTTTACATTGCATTGCCTGTTATATGCAGACATTATGATCAGAAGAAAATAAAGACGCTTATGAAACTGATCAGTCAAAAGGAAATCAGTGGAGTATCCGTACAGAATTATGAATGGCTTTATTTACTGCAGCAATATGGCTATCAGGGAGATATTGTGGCAGACTATTATTTATATACAATGAATGAAGCGGCTAAAAAACAGCTAAGGTCATTTGGATGCCGGCATTTTACGATTCCTTTGGAACTCAATGAAAAAGAAATACGGCATATGGATAACAGCAGCAGTGAACTGCTTATTTATGGCTACCTGCCGATGATGGTGACAGCACAGTGTCTCAGAAATACACTGACAGGCTGTACACATATCCCGGAAAAAAATCTGGGACTGAAGGATCGCTATCAAAAGCATCTGCAGGTCAAAAATTGCTGCAGTGAATGCTATAATGTGATTTATAACAGTGTTCCGCTGTCACTTCACAGTGAATTGACCAAGATCAAAAAAATGGACTTTCATGGACTGAGACTGAATTTTACGGGTGAGTCAGCAGAGGAGGCGGCAAGAATCGCAGAGTGGTATACGGAGGCAATCAATCGTGTATCCCCTCAGGTGAGTGAATTGCCGTTTCAGGACTATACGAAGGGACATTTTTCAAGAGGAGTCGAATAGACATGGCTAATATGATCATAGAGTTTTCCAAGTATGCCATTATTATTTTTATGGCATTCTATACACTCGAATGCTTTACGGTATTTAAGTTTGCAACAGAAGAGGAGCGAAACGGGATCTACATCAGACAAAATGTACTGATGTTTCTGATTCATTTTGTGTCTTTTGCTGTACTGTGCCTGGAGACAAAGAACTCTATGCTGATTATATTCTATGCTTTGCAGCAGATCACGCTGTTTGCAACGATTGCCCTGTATCGGGTGATTTATCCGAAGGCCAACAGGCTGATCATCAATAATATGTGCCTGCTGTTAACAGTCAGCTTTATCATCCTGACAAGACTATCCTATGACCGGTCAGTCAAACAGTTTAAAATAGTAGTGGTCTCTACCGCGTTGACCATGTTTATCCCTTATCTGGTCAAGAAAATCAAAGTGATATCAAAATTTTCATGGATTTATGCACTTGCAGGGATAGGGGCATTGGGAATCGTCATGATCCTCGGACAGGTTACGAATGGCTCTAAGATTTCTTTTACAATCGGTGGTAATACCTTTCAGCCATCCGAGTTTGTCAAGATCCTGTTTGTACTCGCCATTGCGGGCATGCTGGCAAAATCAACGGATCTGCTTCATATCTTCATAACTGCCTGCGTCGCAGGAGCACATGTGCTGATTCTGGTATGCTCTAAGGATTTGGGAAGTGCTTTGATTTTTTTCATTGTTTATTTTGTAATGATATACGTTGCTACTAAAAATCCACTCTATCTTCTATTGGGACTGGCGGGAGGCACGGGAGCTTCCGTTGTGGCATACAGACTGTTTTCACATGTCAGGGTACGCGTACAGGCCTGGAAGGATCCATTAGGAACCATCGAGGATGCAGGGTTTCAGATAGCACAATCTCTATTTGCAATCGGAACCGGAGGCTGGTTCGGCATGGGGCTGGAACAGGGTGCACCGAACAAGATTCCTGTGGTGGAAGCAGATTTTGTATTTGCAGCGGTTTGTGAAGAGCTTGGAGGCGTATTCGGAGCGTGCCTGATTCTTGTATGTGTCAGCTGCTTTGTCATGTTCATGAATATCTCCATGAAGCTGAAGGATGAATTTTATAAGCTGATTGCAGTAGGACTGGCTGTTATGTATGCATTTCAGGTATTTCTGACGATTGGCGGTGTT
>CAYRJT010000204.1:0-5285 GCA_964424675.1 uncultured Lachnospiraceae bacterium | reverse complement strand
TTTGTGCTATATCGAACGATCGGTTTTTGCCTAATGAGCTCATGGGTTGTTCCTTTCTGTCAGCATGCGGTATCTGTATTTACAATTGTATTGATAAATGTTTCGATCCCCTGCTCTGTATCTGCATATATCATAGGAATATTGGAGAGGATATCTCCATCTATTGTACTAATCAGATTATTGATTTTGGGTGTTACCGTGTCTGCGTAAAAGTCGGCATTTTTGCCGATGATAGCGCGCAGAGATTCCAAATTGTTTTTCATGGTTTGCTCTAGTTCTGTATGCAGCTCTTTGACTGCATCGCCGATTGCATCGTATCCTTCTGTTTTTAAAATGACGAGGTTTGCCATCTGTATGTCCTCCTACCAAAGCTGACTTCTCAGGTCTTCTATCCGCATCTGCAATATTTCTATGTATTCATCCAGCTTTTCTATGCTAGTTCCGATCTCACTGATGATATCTGCCATTGCTGTCTGATTCTCATGCATGCCTGTTACAAATTCTTCTTTTTTATTTTTGATTGCCTCTGCTGTGATTCCTTCATAGACTTCTTCGATGACAATCTCATCCCCTATCTTCGTAGATGTTCCTCGGTTGTATGCCATCTCTAATTCGGAAAATGTTCCCTGCATTTTCGTTTTCTGTGTCATAAAATCAACTTTACACTTTTCACACTTATTTATGATTTCCTGAAATACATTTATTTGTGCATATATAGCCTGATTGTGCAGTAATCTGGCCATTGAAGTGCTTATCGTTCCCATCGCTGTTCTCCTATTTGATCTGACTTCCTACATCCTGATCCTCTTTTTCAAAGCTTTTTGCTGCTTTTTCGATGAATAGAGCTGTCTGTGTGAACAGATCAGCTACTTGTTCTATCAGCATGTTTTCTGCTTCCAGCTGTGAGATGAGTTCCTCTTTAAAATCGCCCTTAGATGTACTCATCATCTCTTTTAATGTTGAATATCTTTCCTGCACCATACTGCTCATATCTGCTATATTGCCATTGATAGTGTTCACTGCTGTATAGACATCCTCTGCATTCAGCTTGATCTCTGCCATGGTTTTGTTTCCTCCGTATTAATTTACATTTGTTGGTGCTTTTTCTTCCGGAAGTGTCTGCTCTGTCGCATCCTGGGGGGGTTCTTCTTGCTTCTGATACTGCTCCGAGAGTTTCTTGATCTTCTCTTCGAGCACTGCCAGGGCGGCTTTCTTGTCTTCTCCGCTCATGGTGGTATTGATTTCTATCTGGTTCTGTTCCTTCATGTAGGCGTAGAGCAGCATCTCATCGTCGGAAAGCTGCATGGCGATATTCTCAGCCTCTGTATATTCGGTTCTGCCGATATAGATCCAATAGTCTAAAAGCCTTTCATTTCCATTTGGGGCTATATCTGACAGTATATTTTCTTTTTGCTCTGCTGTCAAATATTCGCTGTTAATGTAGGATTCTGCAAGTATATATTTGGTATGTGTGTTCATTTTCACGATCTCTACGGAGGACAGGGTATCGATGGTATTGACAAAGTTATGATCCATATAGGCTCCGTAGCCGGCTATCGTAGCTCTGTTCACCCGGTTGACATCGAACAGCTGATAGAACAGGAAGCCTCCGCCCGCTAACAGAACGACTGTTATAACGGTCGCGTAGATAATCAGCTTCTTCAGCAGTCCTCCCCTGATCTCGACCTTCTGATGCAGAGATTCCTCATACTGGCTGTCATAGCGCTCATACAGAAGTTCCCGGAGTTCTTTTGGTGTCCCGGCTGCATAGACCTGACTCAGAAACGGATTCTTGCAGAGCAGCTCCATACCGCCCTCCATATAGTCCTCATAGGTATACTTTCTCTGCAGACAAAAGCCGATCATGGCTTTGTAGGACTGGAAATAGGTCTCTGCCTTGATCTGCCTGTCGCAGATGTCTCTGAACTTAATGAATACATTGCCTTGTCTGTCATAATAGATATTCTGTGGTGTGAGTGCAAAGCTATAGCTTCTGATCAGCTCAAGGGTTTGATACAGGCTGATCAGAACCGACAGCTTCAGTGCTTCCTTCTCACCTCGGATGTCTTCAAAGGGATATCTCCTTCTGGTGTCATAGGTCAGAAGAATGCTCTCTTTTTGTCTGGTAATGTTACAGGATAGAAGCAGGGGATGATCCGCCTGTAACTTTTCAAAGTCATATTCGTTCTCTGCGCGTATGTCCGTAAGCATCAGAGTTTCTTCTGTCAGTATCTTATCCATGGTATGTCCGGCTCCTTCTCTATTGCGTAATCATCAGTGTATCGCCCTGATAGACAGCTGCCTGTTCGAGCGTCAGTCCTGTCCGCAGGTAGGTCTGGTTCCGTACAGACTTGATCTTGATATGCTCCGGATCCAGCGACAGGAGTCCGCCCTCATCCAGTACCTGTATGATGTTTTCTATGGTCTGATGCGGCTGCACCTGTATATCATATTCCTGATGGGTATGTGGTATGGAGATTGATAGGATCATCTGTGCCCGCCTTTCTGAGTCTGTTCTTCGCTCTCTGTATCATGATGACCAGAAAGAGCAGGCATGCCATCGTTCCTGCCACTATGGATGCCCTGTGAAGCCATTCACTGCTCTGCTCCTGATAGGCCTCACGTTTTCCCTTATATTCTATGTTGGTAAAGAGTATCTCCAGCAGAGGGTTCGTGGACTCACTCTGCACAGCATCTGAAAATACCATACGGTAATTGTCTGCCTCGATCTGGCGCTTTGCCTGCAGCAGCTCCTGTCTGGTCTCTTGAAAGCTGTCACTGAATACCTTGATCTCATACAGATCTGTCAGTGAGCTGTAGGTATCGCCTCGATTGGCGATGCTGCCCGGATCGAGTTCTATGGCTGTATCTGTTTCCTGCATCTTACTTTCCTCTTTTGAGATACAGTGGCTCTCCTGCTCTCGTAAAAGAGCCACTGTGCACTAAAATGAGCCTAACTGGCTGCCCAGATTCTCATCCACGTCTGTGAATGCCTGTACTACCTGTCTCAGCTGCTGAGAAATCGTTGTCAGTGTCTCTACAACTGCGTTAAACTGCGGCTGTACGGATTCATATTCATTCATGAATGCTTCCTTACTCTGTCCATGCCATACATCCGGCAGCAGATTGATCTGTCCTCTGACTGCATTGAATGCCTGTGATATTGACTCTGCCTGTTTCTCAATGTCTCCTGCGACCTGCAGGGCGGTATCATCAATTGAAATTCCTGCTCCATTCATCCTTCTCACCTCCTCCTTGGATACTCTTCTTTGCTTCAGTCCGTATTTGATATATCCAGCACACAAGTGCACAGACTAACATGGTAATAACGGTCAGGATGATGCCTAACCCGATGTACTCCATCGCCTGCTCATCGATATCCTTCAGGCTGAGATGTCTGTTGCCGTCATGATTCTCAGCGTTGAGCGGGCTGACAATCAGATCGTAGACCTCTGTATATTCGATACTTCCCAGTCTGCTGTACGGAAGCTTGGTGACGAAGTCCTCTAACAGAAGGCTGTTTTGTGCATTGATCTTCTCTCGGTTCGCCTTCAGATCTGTGACCGTCCGTGTGACATTTTCCTCGGTCTGGGTGTAGGAGGTATCCACATCCTCCTGCAACGCCTCGATATTCTTGTCTGCCGTGTCGTAGACATCCATGGAGTAGTCTATATATTCGCCTGTCTTATCCAGTGTCTCTGTCTCCATATCATAGACCGTCTCACTCAGCTCTCCCATGTACTTGGCGATCTCTCCCTGATCTACATACATCATCGGGTCGAACTGCAACAGCGGTATGACGTAGTCGCCCAGTGCCTTCTGGAGGTTTGCCGACCCATCCATGACCGCAGCTCTCTCCTTGGAGCATTGATCTCTGACCGGTGCGCTGATCTTCTCTGATATGATGCCCTGTATGTTGGAGGTATCGATCGTCTCTATGGCATCGATCTGATGGATAGCGTTCTTCCACCATTCATCCAGGTCGGTTCTCATCTGGTCGGTTACAGTATCTGTGATTTTGGCGGTTAGAAGTTCTACTGTAATGCCGTCTATCGCGGTAATCTGTGTTTCTAGCTGTGCTGCGATCTCTATGTCAATATTGTTGTCCCTAAGTGTGGTTAGACTAGTCTTTGTATTATTTAATGCATTTATCTGTGTATCTATTTTGGTGTTATATGTGTCTGCTACTGTCTGAAACTGATTGGTTACATAGGTCTGGAGCCCTGTTGCATTGACGACCGGTGTCGGCGTGGGTATGATTGTCGGGGTGACCTCCGGTGTTGGAGTAATCCCTGGTGTTGTCGTAATCTCCGGTGTTGGCGTAATCGTGGGAGTCGGTGTTGCTGAGGGGTCTACCCATCCCAGTGCGACCTTTGCCGTCTTCTTCTGACCGTCTATCACAGCTGCATATTCCTGTGCTGCCTGATTCAGCTCTTCCATACCCTCAGCATAGATTAACTTCCCCTCTGCGTCTGTATCTATGGTGATGGTCGCCAGCTTCTCGGTAAGTGCTGTATTGGATGCAGTCACGGCAGGCTCTTTTTGCTGTATTTTCTTGATTTCATCCCTTCCGGTCTGAACGTACTTTTCGTAATTTTTATCTACATCTGCTACTATTTTTTCTGCTTTTTTATATTGATCACTCAGATCTATATACTCTATGGTATTTTCCACGCGCTCCATCGGCGTGAACTCTATCGGCTGCAGCAGCTCCTCTGGTGCAACTGCCATCAGCTGATTCAGATCTCTTGTATCATTGACGAGTATGGTTCCTGATCCGTCCTGTACACTATGAAATTCTCTCAGGATTGCGTTTACGTACATATAGGAGGTATTGGAGCTCAGATTGATAATAAAGTTATGGATGTCATTGATGACCTTGATGTTGATGTCTTCCCTCAGATCCGGGTAGATGGCATATTCGATACTGGATTTCTGTGGCTCGGTGTTGATACTTTCAATTGCCGCGGAGAAGTTCTCCGGAAGCAGTATATAGGCGGCATATTTGCCGTTCGCTGCTCCCTCACGGGCATCTACAAGTCCTGCCGGCATGAAGTTCACGTCCGGAAACTGCATCATATCCTCACTGTAATGTACCAGCTCTCCGTTTTTCATCACTCCGTTGTCCATATTGACGACGGCAATCGTGCTGACGGTACTCTTCTTGGACTCCTGAAGTGTCTTGTATTCAGTCAGATAGACTCCTGTCAGGAATGCGATTGCTACAGTGAGTGCGATGCATAGTCCAGCCAGGACTTTCCTATAGTTAATCTTCATGATGCTCT
>CAYRJT010000203.1:0-5290 GCA_964424675.1 uncultured Lachnospiraceae bacterium | reverse complement strand
GTGTGTTACGATTGCTACAGTGTACTTCTCTCTAAGTTCCTGCATCAGGTCTTCTATTTTCAGCGTAGAAATTGGATCCAGCGCTGATGTCGGTTCATCCATCAGTAGTACCTCCGGCTTTACTGCCAGTGCTCTGGCGATACAGAGTCTCTGCTGCTGTCCGCCTGAGAGTCCGAGTGCAGATTTCTTTAAGCGGTCCTTCACTTCTTCAAAAATCGCAGCTCCCTTCAAACTTTCCTCCACGATCTGATCCAGTTCCTTTTTATTTTTGATTCCATGAATACGCGGTCCATAGGCTATATTATCATAGATACTCATCGGGAACGGATTTGGCTGTTGAAATACCATACCTACTTTTTTGCGCAGCAGGGTGGTATCCACCTTCGGATCATAGACATCTTCTCCGTCTATCTTTACATAGCCTGTAATGATGACATTGTCCACCAGATCATTCATGCGATTCAGTGTCTTTAAAAATGTGGATTTTCCGCATCCGCTCGGTCCTACAAATGCCGTTATTCTGTTGGTGGCGATCTTCATATCCACATCTTTCAGTGCATGATTACTTCCATAATAAAGATTCAGTTTTTCAGTTACAATTTTACTTTCCAGCATATTTTTCATCCTTTATATGATATTCAGTCAAAGTCAACCATCCGTTGTTATCTATGGCTGACATCCAGCTTTCCAATCAGGTACTTTGTCAAAAAGTTGATACACAGTACAATGATCAGCAGTACAAAAGCGATGCCGAATGCTGCGTCATACTGCGCCTTTGACATACTCAGGTACAGCTGTATCGTCAGCGTGCCGCCAGGCTGCATGATTTTATCAAGCATTGCTTTACCGGTCTGGGGCAGCAGATATCCGCTTCCTGCCGTAAACAGAAGTGCTGCGGATTCTCCTACGATCCTGCCGATGGCTAATATGATACCGGTCACGATACCGGGCATCGCAGATGGCAGCATGACAGTCCTGATCATATACCATTTTGTAGCTCCGATTCCCAATGCACCGCTTCGATACGTATCTGGTACCGTTTTGAGTGCCTCCTGTGTATTTCTTGTAATCAAAGGCAGAACCATCAAAGTCAGGGTCAGGGCACCTGTTAAGATAGAATAGCCAAATCCAAGTGTCGTTCCAAAGAAGATCATACCAAACAGGCCAAAAATAATGGATGGAATGCCTGCCAGCGTCTCTGTTGTAAACTCTATCAGATTGACGATTTTCCCGGGTTTGGCATATTCATTCAGATAAATCGCAGCTCCCACACCGACCGGTGTTGCGATCAGCAGTGTCAGAACGATCATATAAAGTGTATTGACAATGTTACCGGCGATTCCAAAGGTTCCGTTGATCGTACTTGGTACCGTCGTCAGAAATGACCAGTTGATGACACCGACTCCTCTGTAAAACACATACCCGACGATTCCGATGAGCAGCAGTATGGATATTGCTGCACTCAGATTGATCAAAAACGAAAGCACTGCATCACCGGGCTTGATTCTTTTTCTTTTTACTATGATGCTGTTATTCATCTGCTCTATTCCTCCACATTGCTGTGTTTCAGTATTTTAGTCAGAGTGATATTGATCAGCATGATAAATACAAACAGTACCAGTCCGATCGTAAATAATACATCTCTGTGCGTATCTGTTGCATATCCCATTTCACTGACGATAGCTGTTGTCAGGAATCTGACTGAATTGAACGGCATTGGTAGGTTCACAGAGCTTCCCGATACAAGTGAAATAGCCATGGCCTCTCCGATTGCACGTCCCACACCCAGTACAATGGCTGTAACGATACCAGACTTTGCTGCCGGAAGAATGACCTTGAAGATCGTCTGCATCCTGGATGCGCCGACTGCTAATGAGGCACTCTTCAGGTGCTCAGGTACAGCCTTGATTGCTGATTCGCTGACATTGATCACCGTCGGCAGAATCATGACTGCCAGAACCAGGATTGCCGAAATCAGGTTTGCTCCTCCGGTAAACTGATGAGTCTCTGAATCAGCAAATATCTTTCTTTCAATCTGGTACATCAACGGATTCAGAATCAGGATACCCAGTAATCCATAGATGACTGACGGAATCCCTGCCAGTAGTTCTACCGCCGGCTTTACAATACCCGCGATCCTTTTGGGTGCTGTCTCTGCTAAAAAAATAGCTGTACATACACCGATTGGCACACCGATGAGGATTGCCGCAAATGTACCTACAATAGATGTCAGGATGACATACAGAATACCGAAGGAAGGATCTGCCGCTGCCGGCTTCCACACGGTACCGAACAGGATATCTGTAATTCCGATTTTGGCAAGAGCGGGCGTACCGCTCACAATCATATATGCAGTAATAGAAACAACAGCCAGCACTGCCACGAATGCGCAGCATATGAAGATGATCTGTGCTGCAGATTCTACAGCTGATTTATTTTTGTAGCTTCTTATAATAGAAGTATTTCTTTTCATACGGAAACCTCTTCTGAATGAATCGAGCCGGTCTGTTTCAACCGGCCCGGTCCTGATTCACATTATGATTCTTAGTCTACTGTGATTAATCCAACTGATTCGATCAATGCTTTTCCTTCTGCTGATGCGATGTAGTCAAACAGTGCTTTTACACATTCATTCTGCTCTGCGATCTCGCCCTTTGTTGCCATTACGAACGGTCTTGAAAGGAAGTAGTTGCCTGCTTTGATGTTTTCAGCTGTTGCTGCAACACCTTCAAGAGACGCTGCGATGACTGTGTCATCTACTACATCAAGTGATACATATCCGATTGCGCCTGGTGTTGATGCTACCTTTGCCATCACTGCTCCTGTGCTGTCCAGTTCATTTGCATATGCACACTGGTCTTCGATCTCCAGCAATTCTTCAAAAGCACCTCTTGTACCTGAGCCAGATTCTCTGCCAACTACTACGATAGGCATTTTTTCGCCGCCCAGATCACTCCAGTTCGTTACCTTGCCCGTGTAGATGTCAATCAGGTTTGCTTTTGTCAGATCAACAACTGTGTTAGTCGGATCTACAACGACTGCGATGCCATCGATTGCAACGATATTCTCTACTGCTCCGCCTTCTTTTTCGCTGTCCTTCAGTGCTCTGGATGAGTTTCCGATGTCAGCACTGCCTGCAAGTAAAGCTTCAATACCTGCACTGGAGCCTACGAACTCAGGTGAAACTGCTACGCCCGGATTCTGCTGCATAAATGCTTCTGAAAGTGCATTGGCAAGCTTCTCCATTGAAGTAGATCCTACGAGTGTGATACTGCCTGAAAGCTCAGCTGCTGCTGTGTCTGCTGCAGGTACTTCTTCGTCTGCTACTGCTGTATCTGCTGCGGGTGCTTCTGTTGCTGCCGGTGCCTCTGCTGCTGCATCCGCTGCGGGTGCTGCTGCACTCTGTCCGCATCCGGCCAGCATGCCGACTGTCATTGCCGCTGCGGCAACCAATGTTACTATTTTGCTTACTTTGTTTTTCATTTTTTTCATTCTCCTCTTTGTTTAATGATTGTTTTTTCTTTCTCTTTACAATGAGAGAATACCATGACATACATTTTACAAACACCAAACTTGTGTATTTCTTTTGTAAAATCCGTGTAAAGTGTCCGGGACATGCCTGCTGACCACCTGAACATCGGCCGCGCAGGCTATTTCATATCATAGATGTACGATTCTATGATAATCGAAAAAGACTGTATACCAGTTTGTATACAGTCTCTGTCTTATCTCTATTTACTTATTGTTCTCAGGTCTGTCCGACCGTGTTTCAGGTGTCTGCCAAAGCACTATGCTCTGACAACGACCTTGCGTGCTCCCTCCGGGTCAGCATCCAGAATGGAGAATGCTATGTTGGTTGCATGATCTGCAACACGCTCCAGACCGGATACAATATCGGAAAACAGCATCCCTGATTCCGGTGTACACTCATTCTTGGTCAGTCTGTCTACGTGTGCCTGCTGAAGCTCACGCTCCTTCTCATCAATGGCATCCTCCAGCTGCAGAATGTCATGTAGATGCTCCTCACTGTTCTTGGAAAACATCTCAATAGAGAATCTAACAATGGTATTGACCATATCCAGCATATCGCCCAGCTCTCTCTGTGCCTCTTTGCTGAAGCCAAGATTTCCTTCCAGTCTCTGACGGGCTGAATCTGCTACGTTCTCAGCATGATCACCAATCCGCTCGATATCATTGACGACATGGAATAGAGCACCGATGCTCTTGGCATCCTCAACCGGCAGATTGGTCTGACTGATCTTGACCAGATAATTCGTGATTTCATGATTCAGGAAGTTGATATTTTCCTCTACCTTATATACTTCATCAATATCCTCTTCGTCCAGTGTGACCAGTGCATTCATGGCACGGTTCAGATTCTCGCTTGCAAGTGAAGCCATACGTTCCAGCTCCTTTGTTGCATCAATCACTGCGGTTGCCGGAGAAAATACTGCCTTCTGTCCGATATATTTCAGCTGCAGGTTTGCACGATAACCAACCTTGGTATCCTCACCGGGTACGATCAGATAAGTGAGCTTGACCAGCAGATTACCAAACGGGAACAGGATGATGACCTGGAATATCTTAAACAGCGTATGTGCATTGGCTACAAATCTGCCCGGATTGTCTCCGGATAACATATGAATGAACGCAACCACCTGATCCAGTGCCAGCTGCAGTATCACAAATATGATAATGGTTCCGAATACATTAAAGAGGAAATGAATCAGAGCTGCTCTCTTAGCATCCTTCTTACCTGCCAGTGAAGCTAATAATGCTGTTACACAGGAGCCGATATTACAGCCCATGATAATGAAACAGCACATCGGCAGCGTCAGCAGACCCTGGTTGGCCATCAGCAGGACAATACTGACCGTAACGGATGAACTTTGAATGATTGCAGTCAGAATAAAACCTACCAATACTGCTAAGAACGGATTTCTCAGTGAACTGAGCATGGCAGTCACAGACGGCATTTCCTTAATGCCTTCCATGGCTCCTGCCATAATGGATAAGCCCATAAAAAGAACGCCGAAGCCAAGCAGAACCTCACCGATTTTCTGGACATTCAGGCGTTTTGAAAACATCAGCATCACAACACCGGCCAATACAAAGATCGGTGCCGCTTCAGATAAATTAAAGGAAACCAGCTGTGACGTAACAGTTGTACCGATATTTGCACCCAGAATCACTCCGACTGCCTGATACAGACTCATGATTCCTGAGTTGACAAAACTGACTACCATAACCGTACATGCGGAAGATGACTGTATAATTGCTGTAAATACAA
>CAYRJT010000202.1:1191-5309 GCA_964424675.1 uncultured Lachnospiraceae bacterium | reverse complement strand
AAATGGAAAGTAAAATTGACAACAGAATCGCAGAATACCGAAAACTGCGCGGCATTACGCAAGAGGAACTGGCAGGCATCGTATCTGTCTCCAGACAGACCATCATCTCGTTAGAAAACGGAAAATATATAGCTTCTCTTCCGCTGGCACATAAGCTTGCTCAGTATTTCGATACAACCATTGAAGAATTATTTCTATTTCATGATCCCAAGGATCAAGCTCAAAAGGAGGAGTTAAAATGAAACTGATTAAGAAAAAGATGATTTATTGTGTTACACTGATACTTGCAGGCATCATTCTGATCTGCGCCGCATATATGAAGGGTGATGATTCCATACTGATGGGTATGGGAGTTGGTATGGCAGCAATTGCACTACTCAAAGCAATCCAGTTCTTCCGTCTGTCCCGTGACCCAGAAAAGTTGAAAAAATACGAACTGATGCAAAATGAAGAACGTCTGATTCTGATTGTTACCAGAAGCGGATATTTGACATTCCTGATTACTGTCATCGCAGAATATATCGCTATGCTGGTTCTGGTCATTACAGGACAAGAGCAGATCGCATCCATCGTCTGCGGCATTGCCGGACTCCAGGTATTATGCTATCTGCTCATGTATTTCTTCTATAATAAGAAGTACTAGTTTAAACCTTAAATACACTGATCATGTCCTTCAGCCCGCCGGTCGTCTGCTTCGATTCATTCGAATTGTCCGTAACCGACTGCATACGGTCGACGAGCAGCTGAATGGATGCTGAGGTCTCCTGTGTCGATGCAGCATTTTCCTCAGAAATAGCTGACAAATTGGAGATTGCGTTCATAATATCCACTTTCTCTGCATTGACTGAATCTACCCTGTCTACGATTGTGTGAACCGCCCTTGCCACCTCATCAAGTTTCCCATTGACTGCTTCGAAGCTTGCGCTTACATCCTGCAGAACCATTCCTTCATGATCTGAAGCATCTCTGATACTCTGTGCCATCTGAACGCTCGTGTCAACCAGCGATGTGATCTGCTGAACAATCATTGCAATCTCTCTTGCAGATTCACTGGACTGCTCTGCTAAGCCCTTTATTTCTGTTGCGACAACAGCAAAGCCTTTGCCTGCTTCACCGGCTCTTGCCGCCTCAATGCTTGCATTTAATGAAAGCAGATTGGTCTGGGAAGCAATACTTTGAATCATATCTGCTGCCTTATGAATCTCGTCCACAGTCTTATTGATTTCAAAGATTCCGTCAGAGACATCCTCTGCACTTCTCTTTGTATCTGAATTTGCCACAATCAGCTTGTCCAGAGATTCCTTAGAATGATTACCAATCGAGGTAGCCTCTGTCACAATTGACAGACTCTGATTCGTCACATCTGTAATATCATCAATGCTGTTCCCAATATTTTCAATTCCGCGCATGGTACTTTCCGTATTCTGCGCCATTTCAGTTGCACCCTTTGCAAGCTCTCCCACCGTTGAGCTGATATTTTCCGTTGTATGGAAGCAGTCCACGGCGATACTTGTGATATTATCTGCATTGATATCTACAACATCCGAAGCCTGCTTAATATTCTGGATTGTAGATACCAGCTTGTTCTTCAGAGAATCCACAGAGGTATTAATCAACCCGACTTCACCCCTGAACTTAGCAGCTTCGGACTCACTGTTCAGATCCAGCTCCGACAGTCTGTCAATCCGCTCCACGGTCTTCTCTATTGGCTTTGAAATCATAAGAGAGATAATGACTGCAATGACTGAACAAATCATCAGTGGAATCAGACTCAGCAGTAGAATCATCCTGGTCAGACCATTCAGTTCAGACATAGCATCCTCTTTATTGGCTGTTAAAACCAATACATAGGATTCGTCAGCACTGACATAGTAAGCAGCATACTTGTCCGTACCACCATACTGATATTCAATTGTGTCCGGAGCCGGAGGATTACCATTTCCCATTTGCTCCTGTAAAGATTTGATTGCGTCAATCTTAACCTGCGTTCCGATCTCATCCTTATTTGGATGATACATCATGTAACCGGTACTATCGACAATATATGTGTAGCTGGATGTCATCCCTGACAGCTTGTAGCCGGACAGCTTCTTGTCAAGAGAGTCAACCGACAGAGCAGATCTTCCTAACAGCTCTACATCCCTTTCTAGATTACCGCCCATATAAGTAACCGCATCCTTCATATAGTTTCTCACCAGACTATTGATAATACTTCCGGATCTTGATACAAATGCAATCATACTGATTGCAAGTGTTAAAACAACTGAAAATATAACAAGTGCAATAATCTTTGTTCTAATCAGACTGTAGAACTTAACTTTTCTTTTCCCGGACATTCTCTTTCGCCTCCCGTAAATGAATCCCATAAAAAGACTATTCAGAGTCCCCACATAACTCCGAATAGTCTTATCATAGCAAGAAAAGAAACTATGTTAAATTCAATCCTCTACGAATTTGATTGAATAAATTACGGACTTTACATATTTAATTCCAATTCCAGATGTAGTGTGACGCACGCCAACCATACTCAGCCAGAATGTCAGCAGCAATTGTCTTTGGATTTCCATGGATATCTGAACTCTCTGCCATCACCACCTTGTTTAAAGCAATGTGTGTTGCATATTCATACGCCATCAGACGCTCCGATGGAGCATTGCAATGCTGTCTGAGTGGCTCCTCAAACTCCCTGTCACATGCAGTATTGGCCAGTTCCCTCAGATTCACGTTCACCTGATTATCATACTCCGTATTCCAATACTGTCCACTGCCAACAACTCCGGCCGTCTTCTTAGCAAGTGGCAATAAAACATCTATTCTCAAGTCAGGCTCCTTAAGTACTTTTTTGTAATAACTAAAAAAAGTATCCCCTACCTTATCTCCCATCAAAAATAACTCGTCAGAGGTGGTTCGCACAATCATGATATCCAAAATTCCTGCAATACTTTCTCTAAGCTCAGGACTGGGAATCAGCTTCTTCAGGCTCTGTATCAGTCCTTCCGAGCACTCTCGTCCTGCCATCGCCCCAAGATATGCAAAAAGCATCTCAAATGGAATTCCATCCTCCGTTTTCAATTTCTCTATCAGCGCATCTGCAATCTCTCTGCCTGCTGCGATGGAGCCGAATGGAGTATTATTGTTGGTCTTATCATCATTTGGAAAATAATCTATATCCGGTGCATATATCTCCTGAAATCCATCCCGGATTGCCCGAATTTTATCTTCCTGCTGTTTCATAAGTCTTGCGGTCTCGTCTCTCATTTTCTGAAATTCCTCTGGTGTAGTCGGAAGCTTACCATTCTCGAAGCCCAATGATTTAGCTATCTCTGCTTCACTGACAGGTGTTTTATGCCCCATTGCTCTGCTTGCCACAGCACAGCGTTTTTCTTCATGCTCCAGCTTACTCAGCCTGATTGCAGACTTCACTGCAATATAGAACATCACACAACCAACCATCATAAGAAACCACAGAACCAAACGTACAGTGTCATTTCTTGTAGTGAAACCGATACAAAATCCCGCTATCATACATGGTATTGATAATGCAAAATAAATCACGATTGCTGCTTTACTATTTGGTTCTTTCATTTTCAATTCGCTCATCTTTCTCTTTCATCTCAGAATTTTAACGATGATTCTCTAATTTCCCATTGAAATTTATTATACCTACAGATTGACTGATAAGACAAGACTCAATATAGAATTTTGTCATATTGTGACTTTTGTCACTTAGAATCAACACCTCAAAAGCTAACTATGCATCTGGTCATTTTCCTGTTACAATTAAGGAAGAAAAAAAGGAGTCGTTTAAATATGAAAACAATGGATGCAATCAGGCAGACCTCTTCGTTCTATTTGGAGGAAGTATCCTGGAAGGCGGTAATATCCTTGCTGCTGCAATCAAGGAACAGATTGCAAAGAAAATACATCATTGTAGGCGGTGTCGGTCACACAACTGAAGCTCTGCGTCAATTAATGCAGCAGGAACTGCCTTCTCTTAGCACTAAAGATCTGTCGGAAGCAGAATTATTCTCTGCTTACATTCAGGAGAAATATAACTTGACCGTCTGCACCTGCATACTCTTGGTGATCACGACAAGCTCTACTTCCGTGACTACTTC
>CAYRJT010000202.1:0-1091 GCA_964424675.1 uncultured Lachnospiraceae bacterium | reverse complement strand
TCTGCACCTGCATACTCTTGGTGATCACGACAAGCTCTACTTCCGTGACTACTTCAACGCGCATCCTGATATTGCCAAGCAATACGAAGACTTAAAGCTTTCTCTAATGACATCTGATATTGTTTGAATATGCATAGACTTTTCATGAATAGCATGCTATAATGAACAAACCTTACAAATGATAACCATTTTTATTAACGTTTTACATCTTTTCACTATTGATACTATACAGCATTTGTTAAGGAGGGCGATGAAATGACAGACAATGAAAAAGTGGATTTATTACTAACCAAGTTTGATGGTATGGGATCTCAATTGAACGAGATAGGTTCCAAACTGAACAGCATGGATTCCAGACTTGATGGCATGGATTCCAGACTTGACAGTATGGATTCCAGACTTGACAGTATGGATTCCAGACTTGATAACATGGATTCTAGACTTGATAACATGGATTCCAGACTTGATAACATGGATTCTAGATTTGATGGCATGGATTCTAGACTTGATAGTATGGATTCTAGATTCGGCGATATTGATAGTCGGCTCGGCGAGGTTGAAGCAATTACACAGAAAACCAATTTAATTCTTGAGAATGAAATTCGAGTCAATATTCAGCGAATTGCTGAAGGTCATCTAGATCTGTCGAGAAATCTTCATGAGGCTATGAGACGAAGTAATGAAGTAGAGATGTTAGCCATCAAGGTTCGTATGTTAGAAACCGATGTGAAGGAAATAAAGCAGAAAATATCGTAAAGTAAAGCGGTGTTCACATGATTGATGTGTTCACCGTTTTATTCATTTCGTAAATGTTTAGAGGTATTTGCCTCTATAATGGAAAACATACTGAGCAATTTTACACGTCATCCTCTATTCAATCGACTCTTCGATTTGCATCATCTATCCGAGAATTAATTATTTAAGCCATATTAGGATAAATGCCGTTTTTATGCAGGTTACATACACTTACATACAAAACTTAATCAAAGCAAAATGCTCCAAACCCGCATACTTACTGGGTTTGAAGCATCTCATTCAACTGCTGGTGACCGGAATCGAACCGGTACGATGTCGCCACCACGGGATTTTAA
>CAYRJT010000201.1:0-5319 GCA_964424675.1 uncultured Lachnospiraceae bacterium | reverse complement strand
TGAACGGCGGTACAGACAGCAAACTGTTTATGGAATTAACCATTACCAGAGGCAGGGGTTATGTCAGCGCTGACAAGAACAAGAGTGAGGATCTGCCGATCGGAGTGATTGCAGTTGACTCTATTTATACACCTGTAGAGCGCGTGAATCTGACAGTCGAGAATACCCGTGTCGGCCAGATCACAGACTTTGATAAGTTATCTCTCGATGTATATACAAACGGCACTCTGGCTCCGGATGAGTCAGTCAGTCTTGCAGCAAAGGTACTTAGCGAGCACCTGTCACTCTTCATAGACCTGTCTGAAAATGCGAAAACAGCAGAGATTATGGTCGAGAAGGAAGACAATGAGAAAGAAAAAGTGCTCGAGATGAACATTGACGAGTTAGAGCTGTCAGTTCGTTCATATAACTGCCTGAAGAGAGCCGGTATCAATACTGTTGAGGAATTAACCAACAGAACTTCTGAGGATATGATGAAGGTTCGCAACCTTGGACGTAAATCTCTCGAAGAAGTATTAGCAAAATTAAAAGAATTAGGTCTTCAGTTAAACGTAGGCGACGAGTAAGACCAATTGATGTTACTTCAGTAAACCCAATGCGTATGAAGTGACTGCAACTGATAATCAAGTTTTGCAGTAAGTCCAAAGCAGCATGCAGAACGCATCCTTAAAGGAGAACTACAATGGCAAAATACAGAAAGCTCGGCAGAACATCAAGCCAGAGAAAAGCATTACTCAGAAATCAGGTTACAAATCTGTTATATCATGGAAAAATCGTGACAACAGAAACAAAAGCAAAGGAAATCCAGAAGATTGTTGAAGGTTATATTGCTCTTGCAGTCAAGGAAAAGGATAACTTTGAAATGGTTAAGGTAACCGCAAAGGTTCCGCGTAAGGACAAGAACGGTAAGAGAATCAAGGAAGAGAAAGATGGCAAGAAAGTAACCGTATTTGATGAAGTAGAGAAGGAAATCAAGAAAGATCTGCCTTCTAGACTGCATGCAAGACGTCAAATGCTGAAATTCTTCTATCCTATCACAGAGGTTCCTACTGAGGTTGCAGGAAAGAAGAGAAATACAAAGCAAGTTGATCTGGTTGCAAAGATGTTTGATGAAATTGCACCGAAGTATGTAGACCGCAAGGGCGGCTATACAAGAATCGTAAAGATCGGACCTCGTAAGGGCGATGCTGCGATGGAAGTACTGATCGAGTTGGTTTAATCAGACGAAACAGACACCTTGGGATTTTTATCCCGAGGTGTTTTTTTTGGGATTCTTAATCATGAGTTTCTTGCATTTGCATACAAAATCACGTACAATAAATAGAGTTGAGCATCTTTGGAGAGTGAATATGGGTATATTACAGGCAAAAAAGCTGATATTTGAATATATACGCCGTGATAAGGACGGTAACGTGGATGGTGTTACCCGTGCGGTAGATGAAGTCGATCTGGATGTAGAACGGGGCGACTTTATTGCTGTTTTGGGACATAACGGATCTGGAAAGTCGACGTTAGCAAAGCATATGAATGCAATCCTTTATCCAACGGAGGGGACTGTCTGGGTAGACGGAATGGACACCATAGATGAGGAAAAACTGTGGGATATTAGACAGACGACAGGCATGGTATTCCAGAATCCGGACAACCAGATCATAGGCGCTATGGTAGAAGAGGATGTCGGATTTGGTCCAGAAAATATGGGGGTTTCAACAAAAGAAATATGGGAACGTGTAGAAGAGAGTCTGAAAGCTGTTGGCATGTACAAATATAGACACCACGCTCCTAATAAGCTGTCAGGCGGACAAAAGCAGCGAGTAGCCATTGCTGGAGTCGTAGCGATGCATCCAAAGTGTATTGTGTTAGATGAGCCTACAGCCATGCTGGATCCCTCAGGCAGGAAAGAGGTCATTCGTGCGGTCCGTGCACTGAATGATGTGGAGAAGATTACTGTTATTTTGATCACACATTATATGGAAGAAGCAGTTTATGCCAATAAAGTATTTGTGATGGACGAGGGAAAGATCATTATGAAGGGAACACCGAAAGAGGTATTCTCAAGGGTGGAAGAACTTGAAAAGATCCGTCTGGATGTGCCACATGCAACCAAGCTGGCATATGAGCTGCAAAAGGCTGGACTGAATCTTCCGAATGGGATTTTGACCGCAGAGGAACTGGTGGAGGCATTATGTCGATAATCGTAGATCATGTGAGTTATGTGTATAGTGAAGGAAATGCATATGAAAGTAAGGCTCTGAACGATATCAGCTTTCAGATTGAGGATGGGGAATTTATCGGTCTGATTGGACATACGGGCTCCGGAAAATCCACACTGGTACAGCACCTGAATGGGCTGTTAAGGGCAACCGGAGGCAGTATTTATTATAATGGTGCAGATATTTACGATTTGGACTATGATATGAAAACACTGCGCAGTAAGGTGGGACTGGTATTTCAATATCCAGAGCATCAATTATTCGAGGTGGATGTATTTCAGGATGTATGTTTTGGCCCTAAAAACCTCGGATTGACGAAAGCAGAAACAGAGCTGAGTGCTTATACTGCATTAAAGCAGGTTGGCATTGCAGATGAGTATTTCTATCAGTCACCATTTGATCTGTCGGGCGGTGAAAAGCGTAAGGTGGCAATTGCAGGTGTACTGGCCATGAAACCGGAGGTTCTGATTCTGGATGAGCCTACAGCAGGGCTGGATCCAAGAGGAAGAGATGAGATCCTGGATCTGATCGCGAGGCTGCGTGAGGAAAATGGAATGACCATTATTCTGGTATCTCACAGTATGGAGGATGTGGCAAAGTATGTGGGACGTATCATGGTCATGAATCAGGGAGGCCTTGTATATGATGATACTCCGAAAGAGGTATTCAAATACTATCATGAACTGGAAGCGATTGGTCTGGATGCTCCACAGACAATCTATATTATGAATCAGCTTCGTACCAGAGGACTTCCTGTCAGGGCAGAGGCACTGACGACAGAGGAAGCAAGAGATGAGATTCTGCGTGTCTATCACAGAGCATAACGACCAGATAATGATAACAATAGTTGATTGGAAGATTTTATGATCAGAGATATTACTTTAGGACAATACTATCCGACGAACTCCATATTGCATAAAATGGATCCGCGTGTCAAGCTTGTGGGTACCCTGATATTTATTATTTCATTATTTTTATTTGATAGTATTTATGGATATCTGGCAGCAACGGTCTTTCTAGCCATGGTCATCAGGCTGTCAAATGTGCCGTTTTCTTTTATGGTCAAGGGACTGAGGGCGATCATGATCCTGATGCTGATCACGGTTGTGTTTAATTTGTTTTTAACACCCGGTGAGACGTTAGTCTCCTTCTGGAAGCTGACGATTACAAAGGAAGGCGCCAGAACGGCTGCCTTTATGGTCATCCGACTGACTTACCTGATCATCGGTTCCTCCATTATGACGCTGACGACAACGCCGAATAATCTGACAGATGGTATGGAGAAGCTGTTGAATCCGTTGCGTGTCATCAAGGTACCTGTGCATGAGGTTGCGATGATGATGTCGATTGCACTTAGCTTTATCCCAATTTTGCTAGAAGAAACTGATAAAATCATGAAGGCACAAATGGCACGAGGAGCAGATTTCGAAAGCGGAAATCTGATTAAAAAGGCGAAAAGTCTGATTCCATTACTGGTTCCGTTATTCATATCCGCATTCAGAAGAGCCAATGATCTGGCGATGGCAATGGAGGCGAGGTGTTACCGTGGCGGCGAGGGAAGGACGAAAATGAAGCCCTTGATCTATAAAAAGCGAGATTACATGGCTTATGGAAGCCTTGTGATCTATCTGGCAGTCATTATCTGTGTCAATATCGTTTTAAGATAAATCAGAGAGCAGAGAACCGGAGAGTTTCAGAAACGACGGAAAGGAATGGTAAGAATGTCAAAGCGTGTGATGCTGACAGTTGCATATGACGGGACGCATTATCATGGCTGGCAGATACAGCCCAATGTACCCACGATAGAGGGTATTCTGAACCGGAATTTATCTGAAATGCTTGGAGAAACGATAGAAGTCATCGGTGCCAGCCGCACAGACGCCGGAGTGCATTCTCTAGGAAATATAGCGGTATTCGATACGAATGCGAGGATTCCTGCCGAGAAGATTTCTTATGCACTGAATCAGCGACTTCCGGAGGATATTAAAATCAGAAAATCAGAGGAAGTGGCAGCAGATTTTCATCCGCGCAAGGTAGAAAGCAGAAAGACCTACGAGTACAGAATCTGGCATGATACCTTCCCGATGCCGACGGAACGATTGGATTCCTATTTTGTATATACACCGTTAAATATAGAAGCCATGAAAGAAGCCGCCCGATATCTAGAAGGAGAGCATGATTTTACAAGCTTTTGCAGTGCCGGTACAGAGGTTGAAAGCAAGGTCAGAACGATCTATCAGTTGGAGGTTCTGACGGAGGAACAGGAGACGGGAAATCAAAAGCAAAACGGAAAAGACCAGACGAAAGATGCTGTGGATCATAACCAGATTACAGGCGGTATGATCCGTATACGAGTAACAGGCAATGGCTTTCTTTATAATATGGTCAGAATCCTGGCAGGAACACTTTTGGAGGTTGGAAAAGAGCTGTATCCGCCGGAACATGTCAGAGAAATGATAGAAGCACATGACAGAGAGGCGGCAGGACCGACCGTACCGGCACATGGACTTACGATGATTTCCTATCAAATCTGCTGCTGATTACAGCTGCGTCATGGTTGGATGATGCGTAAAAATAAGCAAAAAAGCGGATAAAATGAATTTTGCATATTGACACACGCGGATGGGTGTAATATAATATTTCAATGTGACGATGAGGTATTACGTCGTCTGGATTATCAGTGAATAAGCGTTAAACCAAAGCCCCGGTGAGACGTTTATATAGTGGTCAAGGTGTTCTGCAGGATACTTTCGGACATGGTATCGTCAGTGGAACCTAACTATTAATGGAGGAATTACAATGAAGACTTTTATGGTAAATGAAGCGACCATTGAAAGAAAATGGTACGTTGTCGATGCAGCAGGATGTACACTCGGACGTCTCGCATCAGAAATTGCAAAGGTTTTACGAGGCAAGAACAAGCCGATTTATACACCTCATGCAGATACAGGAGACTATGTAGTAGTGATTAATGCTGATAAGATTGCTGTTACAGGCAAGAAGTTAGATCAGAAAAAGTATTATCATCATTCAGACTATGTAGGCGGTATGAAGGAATCAACCCTGAGAGAGAAGCTTGATAAGAAACCTGCAGAGGTAATCGAAC
>CAYRJT010000200.1:2871-5324 GCA_964424675.1 uncultured Lachnospiraceae bacterium | reverse complement strand
ATGCAAATAGAGTCCTACAAAAGCTGATTTTGGATGTTACCTGTCTTTCCATGCAGCTTCAGCACTTGGTCATTGTATCAAACAATGTATTTGAAGACGGAATTTCCTATGATGCATTCACAACAGAGTATCTGAGGGCTCTGGGGATGATCAACTGCAGACTTGCTGCAATGGCAGACAGAGTCACGGAGGTGGTTGCCGGAATCCCCGTCATGCTGAAAGGAGGCGAACCGGGATGTCTGTGATGAAGTCGTTTATCATTGCTTTTTCGATGTATTCTAAAATTCCGGTGCCGCAGTTTGCATGGGAAGAGAAGGACATGAGGTATGTTTTGATCTTTTTTCCATGGATTGGGGCTGTGACAGGTCTGCTTTTTTGTGGATGGTTTGCTTTTTGCTTTCGCTTTGGAATCGGAACCATCTGTAGGACATTTGTCGGGGTGTCCATTCCACTTTTGATTTCAGGTGGGATTCATGTAGATGGATATATGGATACAATGGATGCATTTCTTTCCTATCAGCCGAAGGAACGTAAGCTGGATATCCTGAAGGATCCGCATATCGGTGCATTTTCAGTCATTATGGTGATTTTATACTACCTGATTGAAATCGCGATGATGTCCGAGGTCTATTCTCTGCAGGGGATTGTGATGATTTCCATTGGTTTGTATATTGCAAGGTGTCTCAGTGGGATTGGTGTGGTGACGCTGCAGCCGGCAAAGCAGGATGGATTATTATATACATTTGCCAAAGGAGCCGAGCGGAAGACGGTACAAATATGGCTGTTCATACAGCTTGGACTTGGAACGGTGGCTATGCTGGTATTTGCAGGCTGGAGAGGAGCAGTGATTGTGTGTGCCGCAGGGCTTACATTTCTCTATTTCAGATGGCGCAGCTACAGGGAGTTAGGCGGAATCACGGGAGATACCGCAGGATGGTTTGTGACACTCTGTGAGGGCGTTATTATCGTGACGACTGCAGTCATTCAATTTCTTTGAGCGACCGTTGACATGAAATCTGCGAGAATGACAGAGCAATTCGCATTATAAGGGAGGCATAGGGGATATGGAATTATACATTGGCGGATATGCACAGGGAAAACTAGATTATGTGCTTTCAAAACATGAGGAGCAGCAGGACCATCTTGTGAACCATATGCATCTGTGGTTTCGGGAGCTTCTGCAAAATGGCGAGGATGCGGAGCAGGTGATTTTGGATTATTGTGAGGAGCATCCGGACTGCATTTTCATCTGTGATGAAATTGGAAACGGCATTGTGCCGATGGATGAGATGGAACGGACTTACAGAGAGCGGCTCGGGAGGCTGCTGATAGAGCTTGTAAAGAGAGCAGATACAGTGGAGCGTGTGATATGCGGAATCGGACAGAAGTTGAAATAGAGATAGAGATTGACTGGATCAGACATGGGTTAACGCAGTCCAATGAGGAGCATCGTTATCTGGGAAAGACAGATGAGGGACTGTCAGAGCGAGGGAAAGAACAGCTTCTGGAAAAAGGCAGGGAAGACGTTATCGGAATGCTTGTGTCTTCTCCGATGAAGCGTTGTGTCGAGACAGCCAATCTTCTGTATGGAAGGATGCCTGACCTTATCATTCCGGAGTGGACAGAGATTGACTTTGGAGCATTCGAGGGAAGAAATGCAGCGGAGCTTCAGGAACATGCAGAGTATCAAAGGTGGATTGATAGTGGCGGGAGAAATCCTTTTCCCGAAGGGGAGTCCAGAGAAGCCTATACAAGGCGTTGTATGAAGGGTCTTAGAAGACTTCTTTCCACTTTATCGTGGGAGCAGAAAGAAGCAGGAGAAATGCAGAAAATCACCGCTGTGGTGCATGGTGGCACAATGATGGCAGTTCTAAGCAGTCTGACCGGAAGAGACTATTTTGATTTCCAGACCGGAAACGGGGCGGGATATCATACAATACTCAGGATAGGTGTGGAAATAGACAGTGATTCCACGAGTAAGCGTGAGAACAAAGAGAGCAATCAGACACTGACAGGCTTTGGCTCCCAGATTCTGCTGACACAAATGAAGGAGATTTCTCGATGATTTACCATATCATAGCGACATTGATTGGATTTATATTGGATCTCATTTTGGGCGATCCACAGAATCTGCCGCATCCAATCCGTCTGATCGGGGCATGGATCAGCCTGTTGGAAAAATGTCTGATTGGGAAAAAGGGTCAGAAGCAGATTGTAAAAGGAATTCTTCTGGTCATTCTGGTTCTGCTCTTGACAGTTCTTTTATCAGGTGTATGTCTATGGACAGCTTATGATCTGCATCCTATAGTAGGATGTCTGATTGAGGGCATCATGACCTATCAGATACTGGCCATGAGATGTCTGCGGGATGAGAGTATGAAGGTCTATCACAGGCTTCAGGAAGGTGATCTGAAGGCTGCCAGAGCTGCAGTATCCATGATTGTCGGGAGAGA
>CAYRJT010000200.1:0-2771 GCA_964424675.1 uncultured Lachnospiraceae bacterium | reverse complement strand
AGGAAGGTGATCTGAAGGCTGCCAGAGCTGCAGTATCCATGATTGTCGGGAGAGATACACTGACCTTGGACAGAGCGGGAATCATCAGGGCAGCAGTAGAGACAGTCGCAGAGAATACGTCGGATGGGGTGATTGCGCCCCTGCTTTATACGGCGCTTGGAGGTCCGATCCTTGGCTTCTTATACAAAGCAGTCAATACCATGGACTCTATGATTGGATATCAAAATGACAAATACCTGTATTTTGGCAGGGCAGCGGCGAAGCTCGATGATCTCGTGAACTATATTCCTGCCAGAATCAGTGCGTTACTCATGATATTGGCATGCAGGCTCGGCGGCATTGACTATAACAGTCATCGCGCATGGCAAATCTGGAGAAGGGATCGGTATCAGCATGCAAGTCCTAATTCTGCGCAGACAGAGGCGGCATGTGCCGGAGCACTTGGTATCAGACTGGCAGGAGATGCATACTATTTTGGAGAGCTTGTGAAGAAGCCATATATTGGTGATGAGACAAGAGCAGTGGAGGATGAGGACATTGTGAGAGTCAACAGACTGATGTATCTGGCAGCATTTCTGTGTGAGGCAGCTTGTCTCATTCTGTTAGGAGGAATCGCAGTATGGATAAAGTGATTCATGGAGGAGATATTTACAGAAATGAGATTAAGGCTGATTATTCAGTGAATATCAATCCTTTGGGGATGCCGGAGCGCATTCAGGTTGCACTGACTAATGCAGTCAACCTGTGTAACACATATCCCGATATTCATGCAACAGAGCTTGTAAAGGCTATCGGCAGGCATCATGAAGTGGCTGCAGACACCATTGTATGCGGCAGCGGCGCTTCTGAACTATTTATGGCTGTTATGCATGCCATCAGACCGAAGCATGTCATGATTCCGGTGCCTTCCTTCTATGGGTATGAAAGGGCAGCAAGGGCAGTTGATGCCAAGATTCTCTTTTATGAATTACAGGAGGAGAATGACTTCTGCCTGACAGATGCTTTTTTGAAGGCGTTAACCAAAGATATAGAATTACTTTTTCTAGCGTATCCCAATAACCCAACCGGTCAACTGATTGACAGGGAGCTGCTTAATAAGATTCTGAAGGTATGTCAGGAAAGACAGATTATAGTTGTACTGGATGAAAGCTTTCTTGAATTTACGGGAGAAGAAAGCCTGATCAAAGAGGAAAGTCTGGCAAAAGAAAAGAGCCTGACAGATGGACAAGCTTTACATGATTACCCCAATGTTATCGTGGTCAGATCCTTCACAAAGCTCTATGCCATTCCGGGTGTCAGACTTGGATATCTGATGTGCAGCGACCGAAAACTGTGTGAGAGGGTCAGAGCACAGCTGCCGGAATGGAATCTGTCCTGCTTTGCACAGGCTGCAGGAATTGCAGCACTTCAGGAAACCAGTTATGCAGATAGAACAGCAGACTATGTAAGACAGGAACGAATCTATCTGGAAGGTGCACTTACAGAGCTTGGTATCCGGGTTTATCCTGGTGATGCGAATTTTCTACTGCTGCAAAGCAAATTTCCATTATATGAGAAGCTGCTTGGACAGGGCATTTTGATTCGTGACTGCAGGAACTTCCGGGGACTGGAACCGGGGTATTACCGAATCGCAGTCAAGACGCAGGAAGAGAATCAGTATTTGATTAAAAAGGTGGGAGAAATCATTGGAAAGGCTTGAATATATCAAACCGGAGGACATAGAAAAGAGAAGCTTTGCAATCATACAGGAGGAGCTAGACCGGATGCACATTACCCTTCCGGCAGATGAAGCTCCTGTTACCATGCGTGCCATTCATACAAGTGCAGACTTTGATTATGCGCACACATTGACCTATGCGAATCATGCTGTGGAAAAAGCGAAGAAGCTGCTCTTAGACGGAGCAGATCTTGTAACAGATACGAATATGGCGCTTGCAGGTATTAATAAGAAAGCCCTGGTAAGACATGGAGGAACGGCACACTGCTTTATGGCAGATGCAGAGGTGGCTGCTATGGCACGAAACAGGAATGTAACGCGTGCAGCGGTCAGTATGGAGATGGCGGCAAAGCTTACAAAACCGGTTATATTTGCAATTGGCAATGCACCGACCGCTCTGGTCAGTCTGTATGAAATGCTGCAAAGCGGAATCTACAGACCTGCATTGATCATAGGGGTTCCCGTGGGCTTTGTGAATGTTGTTGCTGCCAAGGAGCTAATCATGGAGACAGATGTCCCATATATCATCAACCGGGGCAGGAAAGGCGGGAGCAATGTAGCAGCAGCGATTTGCAATGCACTGCTGTATGAGCTTGGGAGATAGTTATATGCGCTATGGATTCACAACCGGGAGCTGTGCAGCGGCAGCAGCCAAGGCCGCCGCCTATATGCTGTTAACCGGAAAAGAAAAAAAGAATATTACGATTGATACGCCAAAGGGCATTCCATTTGCAGCAAGTCTGCTGGATATCCAGAGAAGTGAAACCTCTGTCAGCTGTGCCGTAGAAAAGGATGGTGGAGATGATCCGGATGTGACTACAGGAGCCTATGTCTATGCGACGGTCACCGCAAGCTGCAGTGAGCCGGAAGGAATACAGACAGATGCAGGAACACGACAAACGCAATTGTCAGGGTTACTCATTTTGATTGACGGCGGAGCCGGAGTCGGACGTGTGACGAGACCGGGACTGGATCAGCCGGTCGGCAATGCAGCAATCAATCATGTACCGCGCGAAATGATAGAGAAGGAAGTCAGAGAAGTGTGCATCCTGAC
>CAYRJT010000199.1:0-5362 GCA_964424675.1 uncultured Lachnospiraceae bacterium | reverse complement strand
GTATCACAACAGTTGACGTTCTGAAGGACATCGCTGATGGCAAGACAGTTGCAGATGTAGCTACAGATGGTTACTGGTATGATTCAACAAACATGGAAGACGAGTCTATCGCTCCTAACCTTTATGACTGATCTCATTTAGGGAAAATGTTTGCAGTAATGTGTTAAAAATGAAGGGACCGGGAGTACTTCCCGGTTCCTTTTTCAACATAGAAAAGACATCTATGTTGAAAAGGAACAACGGGAATGCGCACTCGTGTGAGAGGTGGAGGTCATTGCATGACGACACTCGGCGCAGGAGTCTGCAAAACAGACTCTCATTGAAAATGGAGGAATGATAGTATGTTAAAAGGGATACCGAAAATTCTCTCTCCGGAGCTTCTGAAGGTTCTGGCAGAGATGGGACATAGTGACAGAATCGTGATTTCAGACGGCAACTTTCCGGCTGAGTCTATGGGAAAGGATGCAATCGTGATCCGTTGTGACGGACATGGAGTTCCGGAGCTGCTGGACGCAATCCTGCAGGTATTTCCGCTGGACTCCTATGTAGAGCATCCTGTAAACCTCATGGAGGTCATGAAGGGTGATCCGGTCGAAACACCGATCTGGGATACCTATAAGGAAATCGTAGCAAAATATGATCAAAGGGGCGCAAGCGCAGTCGGTAATATCGAGCGTTTTGCATTCTATGAGGAAGCAAAAAAGGTCTATGCAATCATTGCAACGGGAGAATCAGCACTGTATGCGAATATCATGCTGCAGAAGGGCGTTGTGGTTGATTGATGCATGAACAGCCAGACTGCTTTACATCGCAGGCAGTTTGTGTTATCCTGCTTATGAAAATGGAGGTTTCCAATGCTGAAACATGTAGAAAATATGTTTGACGGAATGACAGATATGATGAAGAAACTGAAGAAGGCTTCCTATGAAAAGAATATGACCGCATTTCGGAAAAGAAACGGTCACTATTTCGAGGAGATGACAGCCTATACTGAGCAGGCGGAGGATCATGAGGCAGCTGCCAAAGAAATCGCCGCAGTTTTTGTAAAAGCAGTCCAGGATGCCTTTTCAGTGAAGGGCCGTATGAAATCGCGTATGCAGGCTGACTTGAACTTCTTCATGATTTACTATACATTTCCTGCATTGCTGCTGACAGAGAGTGAGCAGGCAGACCTGATTGCAAAAAGCATCTGCAGTCTGTGGGGCTCGACCTTCAAGGACAGCAACATCGGATATACGACTTATGAAAAGCTGTACGGCGCTTTTCGTGAGAAGATCTTTGGGATATTTTAAGGAGAGAGAACGTAGTTAATTACATATTGATAGGGATTCAGGACATCTGTTTTACTGCATGATCTGATATCCAGATAAAACAAGGCATTGTCATCATGACATTGCCTTGTTTTTTGCTTTCTTGAAATTCACATGAAAAACAAACTAAAAACAACAAATAAACAACAAAAAACAAGATTTAGGGGTTGATTTATGTATGAATATGTGCTAAAATCCAATTAAACAAAAGAAAAACAAACAAATACAACACACAAACAAGGAGATGTTGAATATGGTATCGGAATACGAAATCAAAAAACAGATTTGTGATATTGGTAAGCGAATCTATGACAGAGGGATGGTTGCAGCAAATGACGGCAATATATCAGTGAAGCTCTCAGAGAACGAGTTCCTGTGTACACCGACCGGCGTCAGCAAAGGATTCATGACACCTGATTATATATGTAAGGTAGATAAAGAAGGAAAGGTACTGCAGGCAAACGGCAATTTCAAGCCGTCCAGCGAGATCAAGATGCATATGAGAGTCTATGCAGAAAGACCTGACGTACAGTCAGTCGTGCATGCACATCCGATGTATGCGACAGGCTTTGCAATCGCAGGCATTCCTCTGGATCAGCCGATCATGCCGGAAGCCATCATAGCACTCGGTACAGTGCCGATCGCACCGTACGGAACACCTTCTACGATGGAAATACCAGACGCGGTATCACAGTTCCTGCAGACATACGATGCAGTACTGTTAGAGAATCACGGGGCACTGACTTACTCTAATTCCCTGTTAGCTGCATATCACAAGATGGAGTCAGTCGAGTTCTATGCACAGCTGCTCTTTATCTCCAAACAGCTCGGCGGACCGAAGGAAATACCCGAGAAGGAAGTAGAGAAGTTAGTTGACCTGAGACAGCAGTTTGGCATGCAGGGCAAACATCCCGGAAAAGCAATGCTGCACCATGAACAGGCAGGAAATATGAGCCAGGAGGAACTGGTTGCACAGATTACAAAGGCTGTGATGGCTCAGCTGAGTTAATCAGCCCGAGCAGACAGGTGCAGGAGAAGGAAAGCAATTGTTAATAGAGCAAAGGAGAATATAAATGGCTGCTCATGAATCAGAGTTTGATATTGCAAGGAGTCCCAGAATTCCAAAACTAATAGAAGATCTGTATCAAAATATGCCGGAGATCGAGGCCGACAGAGCAGTTCTGGTGACAGAATCATATAAAGAAACGGAAGGCATGCCCGTGATTACGAGGCGTGCCAAAGCCTTGTCCCATATTTTGCGTTATATTCCAATCACAATCCGTGACCAGGAGCTGATCGTAGGCAGTGCCACAAAGGCACCCAGAGGATGTCAGACCTTCCCGGAGTATTCCTATTCATGGCTGGAGGATGAGTTTGACACAGTGGCGACGAGAGCCGCGGATCCGTTTTACATATCAGAAGATACGAAGAAGCAGCTGCGGGAGGTTTATCCCTACTGGAAGGGTAAGACGAACTGTGAGCTGGCTTCAGCCTATATGGATGATCAGGCAAAGAAAATGATTGATCACAATGTGTTTACGCCGGGTAATTATTTTTACAACGGTGTAGGCCATATTTGCGTACATTACGATCAGGTGCTGGCAGTCGGCTATGAAGGTATTCTGAGAGAAGTGAAAGAGGAACTGGCAGGATGCAGTGTAGCGGACGGAAATTACCAGACAAAGGGTCATTTCCTCGAAGCAGTCATTGAGAGTCTGGAGGCAGTCATCGCATATGCAAAGAGATATGCAAAGCTGGCACAGGACATGGCAGCGAAGGAGTCAGATCCGATCCGTAAACAGGAGTTGCAGCTGATCGCCAAAAACTGTGAGAGAGTACCGGCGAAGGGTGCAACATCCTTTTATGAAGCATGCCAGTCTTTCTGGTTCGTACAGTATCTGCTGCAGACAGAGGGAAGCGGACATTCCATTTCCCCGGGACGTTTTGACCAGTATATGTATCCCTATTATCAAAAGGATATCGAAGCAGGAAAGATCACACAGGAGTTTGCACAGGAACTGATGGACTGTATCTGGGTAAAGCTGAATGATCTGAATAAGGTCAGAGATGCAGCATCCGCAGAGGGATTCTCAGGCTATGGTCTGTTTCAGAATCTGATCGCAGGTGGGCAGAACGAGGAAGGCATAGATGTGACCAATGAGCTTTCCTACATGTGCATTGAGGCTTCTATGCATGTGATGCTGCCACAGCCTTCCTTATCTGTACGTGTGTGGAACAAATCACCGCACAAATTTTTGATCAAGGCAGCGAAGCTGACAAGAACCGGACTTGGCGTTCCGGCTTACTATAATGATGAAGTGATTATCCCCTCCCTTTTAAACCGTGGTCTGACTCTGGCTGAAGCACGCAACTACTGCATCATCGGCTGCGTGGAGCCACAGATCATGGGCAAGACAGATGGATGGCACGATGCAGCATTCTTCAATATGTGCAGACCGTTGGAGCTTGTATTTGAAAGCGGTATGGACCAGGGTGAACTGCTGGGTCTTCCAACACAGGATATCACCACGATGAAGACATTTGAGGAATTCTATGATGCCTATAAAAAACAGATGATCTACTGTATTGAGATGCTGGTGAATGCGGATAATGCCATCGACCAGGCACATATGGAGAGATGCCCGCTGCCATTCCTTTCTTCCATGGTAGAGGATTGCGTGAAGAGAGGCAAGTCGGTACAGGAGGGCGGTGCCGTTTACAATTTCACCGGACCACAGGGCTTTGGAATTGCCAATATGGCAGATTCCCTGTACGCAGTCAAACAGCTCGTATTTGAAGAAAAGAAGCTGACACTGGCACAGTACAGAGAGGCACTGAGAGATAATTACGGAAGAGGCCTTTCACAGAGTCAGGCAGAGCAGGTTACCAAATCAGTTGTCAATGCACTGCTCAAGGAAGGGAAGCAGATTACAGAGAAGGAAGTCTCCGAGATCGCTGAGATGATTACCAATCATACGGTATCTCCTGAAAAGAAGAAATTCTATGATGAACTGTTGGCACTGATCGGACAGATCCCGAAATTTGGAAACGACGATGCAGTCGTAGATGAGTTTGCAAGAGATGTGGCCTATACCTATACCAGACCACTTGAGCATTACAGAAATCCACGAGGCGGACAGTTTCAGGCAGGGCTGTATCCGGTATCTGCAAATGTACCACTGGGAGCCCAGACAGGAGCCACTCCGGACGGAAGACTTGCCGGAGAACCGATTGCAGATGGCGTGTCACCAATGGCCGGCAGAGATACACATGGACCGACCGCAGCAGTCAATTCAGTTGCAAAGCTGGATCACGGTATAGCATCAAATGGCACACTGCTGAATCAGAAGTTCCACCCGAGCGCGTTGTCAGGCAGAGAAGGACTGGAAAAGTTCGTAGCATTTATCCAAGGCTATTTTGACCAGAAGGGCAGCCATATCCAGTTCAATGTCGTCGATCGCGATACGCTGTTAGATGCGCAGGCACATCCAGAGAACTATAAGACACTGGTAGTCCGTGTAGCTGGCTACAGTGCATTATTCACAGGCTTATCGAGATCACTGCAGGATGATATTATCAACCGGACAGAGCAAAAGGGATTCTGATATGAACAACGACTATTTACAGCAAAAGGGCAGGATATTTGATATACAGAAGTACTCTATTCACGACGGCCCGGGTATCCGGACAATCGTATTCCTGAAGGGATGTCTGTTCAGGTGCCGCTGGTGCTGCAATCCGGAGTCACAGGAGTCTGAGATCCAGCAGGTGATGATAGACGGAGTACCGAAAACCTACGGACGTGATGTAACGGTATCTGAGGTACTGGATGAGATCGAGAAGGACAGGGCATTTTACAGGAGAAGCTCAGGAGGCATCACACTTTCAGGCGGAGAATGTATGTGCCAGCCGGACTTTACAGAGGCTCTGCTGCACGGATGCCATGAGCATGGCTTGACAACGGCAATTGAAACAACGGCGGCAGTGACATATGACATCGTGGAAAGAGTGGTTGCTGAAACAGATTATGTACTGATGGATATCAAACATAT
>CAYRJT010000198.1:0-5381 GCA_964424675.1 uncultured Lachnospiraceae bacterium | reverse complement strand
AATACTTTTTCATAATAAATGCCAAGTGACCCGGTCACTTGGCATCCTCCCTTTTATGGGAGCATTTTCAGTTTTCTTTCCGGAACGATGAATTCCAGTGTCTCTCTGTTATTTCTGATACGAACTCTCTTATGTTCACCACCAAACTCACCATCTAAAGTCCACGGTATCTTCTTTTGAGCCTCTATGATAATCTCCTTTGTTTTAAAACTATACATATATCTTTCATCTGTTTCCTGTGCCAGCAGAGCAGTCATGATTCCCTGCATTTCCAGTGGATTCTGAGGGCGCTTGACCAGGGTTACCTCAAACAGTCCGTCGTTGAGCTTTACATATTTACCTGTGATACTTTTAAAACCACCCACTGAAAAAGAATTTGTGATCATACCAAAAATGAAATCCTCTTCAATCTGTTTTCCATTGCTCTCCACTCTTAGACGACAGGCATTACTCACAGCAGGCAGTCTTCTCATGCCTTCCAGCAGATAAGCCATATGTCCCAGAACATTCTTGATCTCCTGTGGCGTACCGTAAGAAACATCTGTAAACAGGCCAAATGCAGCAATATAGACAAACACATCATCATTAAAAGAGCCTATATCGCATAAAAAGCGCTCATCCCGCACGATCACCTCTGCTGCTTTTTCCATCATCTTGGGAATTTTCAGACTTTTAGCAAAATCATTGGTACTGCCTGCAGGAATATATCCAACGGGCAGCTTCTTTTCCCGCTTCATCATACCTGTTACTACCTCATCCAATGTTCCATCACCGCCGCTGCATACACACAAATCATATCCATCTGCTGCATTCTGTACCGCGGTAACAGCATCTCCGGGATATTTTGTTGGATATATCGTAATCTCATACCCTTCTTTTGCAAAAATATCAAGTATACGAACCATATGATTCTTGATCTGGCCTTTTCCGGCCCGCGGATTATAAATAAAAAAAAGCTTTTGATTATCCATTCCAGACACCTCCACCTTTATTGTTCTTCTCTCTGACACTGTAATGCCGCTGCTAAGATATAAAAAGCTGCTCCGAATACCAGCTGCATCCCAAAGCATTTAAAAAGATCGAGCAGCATCACTGGATCTGAAAACTGCAGTCCCCTGATCAGACTATTTGCCTGTACATACCAATAGACCGGTGTAAATGCGGCAACCTCCTTCGCTGTGTTCCCCAGATAATATGCCGGAAGAAATGCACCACTGATCAAACAGACAATCAAAGCTGCCGTATGCAGTAAAAACGCTGATGTCTTACAGTCCCGCGTCAGACTGACCAGCAAAAATGCCAGTCCGATTCCGGATAAAGACAATATAAATGCATTGCCGCACATCATAATTGCCTTAATGCTGATCAAACTATTTCCAAACAAAATAACAGCTGCTGCTGCATGAAGCATCCATATCACCGGAGTCAGTAGTAAACTGATACCAATTTCCTGAAGCCTCCACATTCCTGCATGAATCGGTGCATACATTGAGCGCTTCCTGATTTTCTCATTTTCCATAACACTTAACAATAAAACCGTTCCCATAGCCGTCATACTTAAAACAGAGAAAGAGATACTGTTAAAATAGGATGTCATCTCTCCATAATAGTCTTCATCCTGCAGCTCCTGATAGAGACGTACATGCACTCCTTCACTATATTGCTCTGCCAGCTGTCCGGACATCCTGTGCTGTCTCTGCTGTAGTTGCAGCACAATAAAAATAGTGACACCCATTATAAGTAGTGAATAAAGTACAATCTTCCACTTATGATACTTTAGAATTTTCCCATAAACCAGACATAAATTCATAATCATCCCATGACTTTCTATTTTTGTAAAATAAAAAATATATACCCCCACAACACAATAAATATTCCTATCAGTAAAGTGACAACCACGATTACATCCTGTAAAATAATATGAGCCTCCGGAATGGCTGCCATACGAATCCGGGACATAAGATGTCTTTTATTTTTTTGAATCAACATGATCAGTATTAGTCCTGCCACAGATGTGCAGACCACAGCTACTGCCAGCTGGGCAAAACGAAAAGCCGGCATAGAGGACTCCTGATCCTCCGTAATCTGTATCAAATGCTGATATTTCAATTTTGCAGGAGATACGCCCGCCAGATAAGCATCCATATAAGCCTTTGTAACCTTCTGCTCTTCATCGTATCTGATTGCAATCAGTTCCGGTTCTTCCGTCATGCGAATATAAGAGGATATCACACCATCCTCCAGATAGCGGGATGCCATTGTCTCCGGTATATTGTATATTTCAAATCTGTCCTCATTGAAGATCTCTTTTGAGAGCGACGAATCTGCTACTATTCCAATGGATATCTTTCCGTCGTCTGATCCTGTTTCACTATGGGTGCGTTCAAAAGAAGTGTAACACAGTGTTGCGATTACAATCGGAAACAATACACACTGGATAAAAATTCCCTTGATCTTCACAATACTTTTAAAGCGATATCTCAACAGCTCCACTCGATCACAGCTCCCTTCCGGTAATCTCCCAAAATACATCCTTCAGCATCGGAACCTCTGAGTAGACCTTGCCAAATGGTATTTTATGATCTTCAAGAAAGTGCAACACATTTGCCAGATTGTTTTTTCCCTTTTCAGATTTTACAACCAGTTCATGATTCACATAGTTTGCAAACACAACACCTTTCATTGCACTGATTTCCTCTACTGCATCTGCCTTCATTCTGAACACTTCTATCGTTACCTTCTCACCAACAGATATGATCGCCTTTAATTCATCTGTTGTAGCCGTGATGACTACCTTGCCCTGATCCATGATTGCAATCCGGGTACACAATCTGGCCATCTCTTCTATATCTTTGGATACATACAGCATGGTAACTCCTGATGCATGCAGACGACGGAATACGCCTAGAATCGTCTCCCGGCTCAGTACATCTGTTCCGATCAAAGGCTCATCCAGAATCAGCAGCTGAGGCTTATGAGCGATGCCGCATGCCAGATTCAGTCTCCTGCACATACCGGGAGACAGCTTTCCTGGATATGCATCTGCCACCGAACACAGATCACATGACTCCAATGCCTCCTGTACCAGCTGGTGACGCTCCCTCTGGTTCATGATATAAAGACCGCAAAAGTAGTCAATATTCTCATATACCGTCAATTCCCCAAACAAAACAAGCTGTTGAGGTACAACTCCTATTTTCTTTTTTAGTTTACGATTTTTCTTTGTCAGCTCCTCAGAAAAAATCTCGATTTTACCCCTGTCATATGGAAGCTGGCCTAACAGACAGTCAATTACAGTCGATTTTCCGGCTCCGTCTGAGCCAAGCAGACCAAACATTTCGCCATCCTGAACCTCCATATCAAAAAAATCCAGAACCAGTCTGTCACCGTATCGCTTTACCAAGTCACTGATCTTAATCGCCATATGCTTCTCCAAATCTTTATTTTATATCAAAATAATGATATACTGATGTAATAGGGGGTGCTGCCGTTGAATCATTTTATTAATAAATTAATACTGATACTTTGCTGTGCCGGATTTGCAATTACACTGAACGGCACATATTATATTGCATTCCCTGTACTTCTTGTAGTCATCCTCAGTGCGCTGTGCAGTATTTATCCAAAGCCCATCATACATCTGGCCGTATTTGTACTTTATCTGATCTGCTGCTGTATCTATCCACTTTTGCTGTACTTCCTCCCCATGATGTGTTATGAAATTGTCTGGGAGCGTTTTTACTACTCAATCGGATTATTATGTATCCCTCTGTTGATACAGTATCAGAATATATATGGTATCAACCTTCTTATGATATTGATCTTATGTGGACTTTCTTCTATTTTAAAACATAATTCATATAAATTAAAGATGTTTCAAGACAATTACATCAAATTGCGTGATGAAACTGCCGGTATGGCCGGTATCCTTGAAAAAAAGAACCGCGATCTGATGGAAAAGCAGGATTACGAAGTGAATCTTGCTACATTAAATGAAAGAAACAGGATTGCCCGTGAAATTCATGATAATGTAGGTCATATGCTGTCCCGTTCCATACTGCAGGTTGGCGCGCTCATTGCCATCACCAGGGATGATACTGTCAAAGAGGCGCTCGGTGATGTCAAAAACTCACTGACTGACGGTATGGACAGTATCCGCAACAGTATTCACAATATCCATGATGAATCAATAGATCTGAAAACGAAGCTGGATGCACTGGTTCATGAATTCACCTTCTGCAGCGTCTATTTGGACTATAACGTGACCAATGACTTTACAACAAAGGCAAAATATTCTATTCTATATATAGTAAAGGAAGCATTGAACAATGTGATGAAGCATTCCAATGCCACCCGTGTCACGATATCTATCATGGAACATCAGAGTGTCTATCAGATCGTCATCGTAGACAATGGTACCAATACCGGAGAGAAAAATCAGTCAAAATCAGAACCCGGCATGGGCGTCAACAGTATGCAGGAACGCATTGAATCACTTAACGGAACTATGTATGTAGATACAGACAAAGGATATCAGATCTTTATTTCCTTACCGAAAAAAGAAGGAGCCTGAATGATATGAAAATACTACTGGTAGATGATGACAGACTTGTCTGTCAGGCACTGAAAACTATATTGGAAGCAGAGGAGGATATTGAAGTTCCTGCAATCGGCAATGATGGCAGCGATGCACTGCCTCTATATGATACACATAAGCCGGACATCCTGTTGATGGATATCCGTATGGCTAATATGACAGGTATTGATGCCGGACGTCAGATTATTTCAAAATATTCAGATGCCAAAATACTATATCTGACAACCTTTGCAGATAATGAATACATAGTGGATGCCCTCAAGCTTGGAGCCAAAGGCTATCTTTTAAAACAGAACTTTGAAAGCATTGTACCGGCTATACATGCTGTATATATGGGGCAGCGTGTCTTTGGAGACGAAATCATCAGTAAGATCCCCGGAATGATGACAGATGCTTCGACCAGTTCATTTGAAGAGTTCGGACTAACCGATAAAGAAATCGAAATGATCACATTGATTGCAGATGGTCTCAGTAACAAAGAAATCGCAAGCAGCAGTTTCTTAAGCGAGGGAACCGTTCGCAATTATATCAGCACGATTCTGGAAAAGCTGGATCTGCGTGACCGGACACAGCTTGCCATATTCTATTACAAAAATAAATAAAGCTCTGTCATTAGTTCTGAACACAAAAATAAGCGCCCGCAAGCGCTTATTTTGATATTCCCATTACTTTCCGCTCAGATAATTCTCAATTCCCTCCATGGCGGCCTGTTCATCTGCCCCATCTGCTGATACATTCAGGATCTCACCATTTGCCATTCCGAGTGACATCATTCCCATAATGC
>CAYRJT010000197.1:0-5426 GCA_964424675.1 uncultured Lachnospiraceae bacterium | reverse complement strand
CAGCTGATACAGACCTTTGGATCGACCCGGTTTGAGAATAACAACAAGGAAGGAAACTTCTATTTAGGTATCTTAAAGCAGGTAAAAGGTGTTTATACGACGAGATGGTGGTCATTACTGGGACTTTCCCTGCCGTTTGCGGTCATCCTCAGAGGGATTGTGACTGGAATCCGCAGCAGTAAAACGTGGAAAGAGTATCGCTCGGGAGAATATTTCCGGAAAGATCTGTTTTTCATAGGCATGATCATCATGGTGTGCCTGGAACTGCTCTTTGAAAGTGTCAATCTCATGTGGCATTTTGGCTCCTATGTAGGATATCCGATCCGAAATGGATTTATCATGAGTCTGGTGGTTCTGACGGCAGCATGTTATTATACGAAACGTCAGAAAACAGACGGCAGCAAGGACGATGAAAAGAGTTTGCTGTATAAACTGCTGCTTGGCAGCGTATCCACAGCAATCATTGCCGGGCTGGTGATTTATGCCTATCAGAGCCGCACAGACTGGGTACTGCGCAGTGTCTTTCATCTGACTGCTCTGATCTGTGGAAGCAGCTTTTTGCTGTATTCGGGACTGCTGTGGAGTGATCAAGCTGCTGTTCGAGCCGGAGCAGACAGGACACGAATGTTTCAGCATACAGCAGTTGTGAACCTGCTGTTGGCAGAGCTGCTTATATTTGCCTATATTATGCTCGGTAAACCGGCATATACGACAGGCTATTCAGAGCAGGCGGAGCAGAGTGGCAGCTATATTGCTGAATCCATAGAAATCAAGAATGAGCTGGGAATCCAGGAGTCAACAGTAGCCAGAATTAAGAATCCCGATACAGAACTGAATGCCAATTATCCTTTTATTATGCAGCACGCCTCTCTCAGCAACTGGACACATATGATTGAACCATCCTTCCAGAGAGGAGCAGTGGACTGGGGGTATTCCATTCAATACATGCGGGTGCTGGATGCTGGGGGCACGGTATTCTCTGATGCATTGATTGGTATTCGCAATGTAATCAGCGTGAATGAACAGCCGGAGGAGCTGTATGAGGAAATAGGCCGGACAGCCGTTGGAGAAGGAGCCACATCAAAGGAGTATATTCTTTATCGCTGTAAATATACACTTCCGTTCGGAATTGCTATATCAGGATATAGCAATGATGAGCTTGATGCCGGAGATTCCGATTTGACAAAGGATCGGTTTGCAGTACAAAATGAAGTATATGCATTGCTGCAGCCGGAGACAGGCAGACCATTCATTGAGACAGTATGTACCGGGGACGGAGCAACAGATGCGCATCAGCAGATCGATGTAAAGGGACGTCAGGTATTGTATTTTGCGGGAGCGACCAGTGACAGCGACGAAGGAAACATGGTGATATCAGTCAACGGTAAGCAGATTCTGGTGCCTACGATCGGCAGTCCCGAACAGGTATCATACCCTGCCTATTTTAATAATAATCTGATCTGTCTTGGCGTGTTTGAGAATGAAAGGGTACGCATTGATATTGCATTTACAGAAGTGGATGAAGAAAAAAGAATCGAACAGGATGAATGCTTTTCTGTCGGTGCCATGGATCTGGATTTGCTGGAGAATCTCTGCAGTAGGTATTCATCCGTCGATACAAAGGCAGAAACATCAGATACAAGCCTGTCGCTGGTGGTAGAAAATGCACCGGCGGACAGTGTACTGCTCCTGCCTGTGAAATATGACCGCGGCTTCCACGCAAAGGTCAATGCTGTGGATACCGGAATCTCTCAAGGCTATGGCATCTTTACCGTCATTCCATTACAGGAAGGAAATAATCAGGTTATTATGAACTTCATTCCGACGGGAATGAAGGCAGGAAGTGTGATCAGTCTGCTGGCTTTACTTGCCGCGAATTACCTGCTGATTCGAAAGAGAAAAGCAGGCGGCCCGACTGGTCTTGAAACAAATCATCGATTACAAAAAATGGTATGGGTAATCTTTATAGTGACATGGGCAACAGCAATACTGATCATATATGTGATTCCGATTTTGTATGCACCGATTGGACTGCTGACAAAGTAACGGGAGGGATTCTATGGTGAATAGGGTTAAGATCAAGGAGTGGATTAACAGACCGGTTATTATGGCAATGCTGCAGAACATTCTTTTTTTATTATTGTCATTATTGGTCTTTCATCCACATTTTGAGGAAAATGATGATGTTTTTATTGCCTCCATTGCAGAGGGCGCATATGGAACAAGAGACAGTCATCTGGTCTATGTGAATTACTGCCTGGGTGAGATACTGGAGTTTTTCTACAGACTTTGCTCCGGTATACGCTGGCACTCTGTCCTGCAGTATGTCAGCCTGCTGATTGCCTTTACGGCATTCAGCTATATTCTGATTCGGGAAAAAAAGCATGGTAAGCTGCTGTCTTTTATTTTTCTGACCTGCGTCTTTTACGAAGGCTATGTATCCGTGCAGTATACAAAAACGGCAGCTGTGCTGACTGTGATAGGATATGCAGTTGTATTGCATTGCTTCCGGCATATTCGACGCGGTGAGAAGAGTGCTGAGGGTTTTATGGCACTGGGAATGATTATGCTGGTATATGGAGCATTGCTGCGGATCAGCTGTTTTTATATGGCAACGGCAGTCTTTTTCATTCCTTTTGCTGTTGAAATGTTCAGGATACGTAAGGAAACAGAAACAGGACACAAAAAGAAGCTGGTGCTTGCGTATCTGACTACTTTTATTGTCTTGTTCATGGCAGTCGGTGTATTTCAGCTTCTTGACCGGCAGGCATACAGTTCACAAAAGGATTGGAAGAGCTATTCGGTATTTAATGAGAACAGAACGCAATTGCTGGATTACAGATATGATCTTATGAATTATGAAACCTATGGAGAACGGCTGACGCAGCTCGGCGTATCTGAAAATGATGCATTGCTGTATCTGACATGGCAGTTTGGAGACAGCGGCGTGTTTACAAATCAGCTGATTGAAAAAATCCTTAAAGATGCACCATCACGCAGCTTTGATGCCGATATGCTGAAGAGACTCGCAGCACATTTATATGGGGAGATATACGGATGGAATGTTCTGGCCGTGGGTATTTTCTGTTTCGTATTCTGGCTGATCATCAACAGGCAGAAAAAAACCATATATCTCTTGACGTATCTTGGTGCTGTAACAGCTGTAGTGCTTTGCTATTACGAGTACAGCGGCAGATGGAATCACAGAGTTGTGTTTGCCATCTTATTCGCAGTATTGATATTGCTCTTGCAGTACGGAGAGGGCGAGGAAAGAAATGTGCTGCTGTTAGCTGCCGGTATATGCGTGTTGATCAATATCGGACTGCTGCTGCAGGATCAGTTTGATTATAACAGATATTTACGAGAAGAAGCTGACGGCAATGCACAGCTGGCTGCCTATACAAAACAGTACGAAGATGACCTGTTTCTGATTGACCCGTTTACGGATCAGGTCACTTATCGGTATGATGTATTCAGACCGCATCAGGAGGGATGTTTTGCAAACAGGACTTATCTCGGGGGATGGCTTGCACGTTCCCCAATCTATGAGAATGTACTGAATAGATACGGATACAAAAATGCCTTTCAGGCATTAAAGGCTTCCCCGGAGGATGAACGTGTTTATTTGATTGATAATCATTATCCGGAGGAGAAGCTGTTGTACCTGAAAGAGCATTATGGAAAGGAATTGTCATTAGAATCTGTAGAGAATATCGGGGGATATGATATCTACAGGGTGTGTAAATGATTGCCATATTCGTGCCAGTTGTTACATTTTGAGAACCAAACATTACAATTCTATTGTTATTTCAAAGCACATGTTGTATAAATCATAACAGAGACTAAATCTCACTAACCTGTGTTTAAATTTTTCATGTAGCTCGTGGCTCATCCCCGCGAGCTATATTGTTGTGTGCAGGCGAGAGGAAAGAACTGCTTGCCAATTTCATGACTGATATGAGAAAATGAAACAGAATGAGGAGGAGCGCTCATGCTGACCTTTGCCGTATGCGATGATGACTCTGTATACAGGGAGTGCATCAAAGGAAAAATACTGGATTATGCAAATAGAAAAAACATCCTATGTCAGGTCGATGTATATGACAGCGGAGAGGAACTGCTGGCACAAAAGAATCGAAAATACAAAGTATATTTTCTGGATATGCAGATGAAAGAGATTGACGGGATGAAAGTGGCCGAGGCAATTCGGGAAGCTGACAGTCAGGCGGTTCTTGTATTTGTATCCGGTTATATCCAATATGCTGCAAGAGGGTATTGCGTGAATGCAGTCAGATATATTTTAAAACCCCAGTTGGAGGAAGAGTTTGATGACTGCATGGATGCAGTAACAGAACATCTGGCTGGAGAGGAAAAAACACTGGATATCCGTATTGGTACACGTGATGTAACCGTGAGACTGGATCAGGTTATTTATATAGAGAATGTAAAGCGAAAAGTGTTGTTCCATATGGAAGATGCAGAGGGCACTGTTTATGAAACCTATGCTAAGATAACGGAACTGGCAGAAAGGCTTTGCCGCAAGGGCTTTATTTATTGCCATGCAGCGTATGTTGTCAATACACAAAAGATTGCGGATATTGGAACCAAAGAATTTACAATGGTTACAGGAGAGAAGATACCGATCAGCCGGCAGAAGTACCTGCAGGCACAAAAGGATTATTATTTTTACCGTGTGAAATCCAATGTGTTTCACTGATATTTTCTGAAGCAGGGAGGACGTATACAGCATGAATGCAGTTGAATATATGATACCGGGCATACTGATGGCATTTCTTCCGAGATTACTGGAGACTATCGCAATCAGAGATGTTATGGATATTGTTGCAATCAGAAAGTATCAGAAACAGGTATACTATATTGCATGGTATCCTCTTTTTGTGGTTTGGATCTATGTTGTATCAATGCTTTCTGTTCCGAATATTCTGAAGCTTGTTCTGAATATAGCGTTTTCCTTTATTGCAATGGTAGCTCTGTATGCCGGAAAGTGGTATAGACTGTTTTTGATTGCTGCAACAGTTATGATCGGAAACAGGCTGTTTGATTTGCTGTTTGTATTTGGCTTTTCATGGATCAGCGGTGAAAATTATGGCAGTATGTCACCGCAAGATGTCAGACTGTTCTGCATGATCCTGTTAACAAAGCTGACAGAGATGCTGACTGCTAAAATTTTTCGGGGAATTGCAGGGCACAGACGTATCAGTGATCTGAAGAGGGAGGATCACTTTATTTATTTTCTGATTCCGGTGATCAGTATTCTTATAGCAGACTGCCTGATGCTGGACTGCATCAGGCAAGGAACGGTATCCATCAATCTTGCAGGTGCCATATCAGGAATTATAATATTAGATATTGCTTTTTTTTATATGATACACAGAATGGAATTTTATTATAAGTCAGAAAGCGAT
>CAYRJT010000196.1:4294-5427 GCA_964424675.1 uncultured Lachnospiraceae bacterium | reverse complement strand
AGGCAAAATATGAGAAGGGGGAGGCGTAATCATGAAATCAGCTAAGAGAAAAGCAGTTTTATCAAAAACATTAGTTTATATTCTATTGATTATCATAGCAGCGTGTATGCTGATTCCGTTTTTATGGATGTTCTCAGCAGCCATCAAGCCGGATCGTGAGGTATTTAGGATGGATCCGTTTGTATTCATTCCGGCAGATCCGAAGTGGGATAATTATTTGAAGATCTGGACGAAGATACCATTCTTTCAATTTGTTAAAAATACAGTGTTTCTGACGATTGTGGTAACTTGTCTGCAGTTGTTAACGAGCAGCTTTGCGGCTTACTCTTTTGCGAAACTGCATTTTAAATACAGAAATGGGCTGTTTCTGGCTTATATTGCAACGATTGCGATGCCGTGGCAGGTCTATATGGTTCCGCAGTTTATCATGATGCGTGGGTTTGGATTGAATGATAAGCTGACTGCGATTATCTGTCTGCAGGCGTTTTCGGCATTTGGTGTATTTATGATGAAGCAGTTTTATGAGGATATTCCGGATGATCTGTGTGAAGCGGCGCGTATTGATGGTATGAATGAGTATCAGATTTATGCGAGGATCATGCTGCCGTTGTCGAAACCGGCGTTGTCTACTTTGACGATTTTTACATTTGTTGCGACGTGGAATGATTATTTGGGACCGTTGATTTATTTAAAGACGGAGGCGAAAAAGACGATACAGCTGGGACTGAAGATGTTTATCAGCCAGTATTCTTCGGACTATGGATTGATTATGGCGGGGTCAATTTTGTCTTTGATTCCGGTGCTGATCGTGTTCCTGTGTCTGCAGAAATATTTTGTGGAAGGTGTGGCTTCGTCGGGTATTAAGGGGTAGGATTATGGGTATGGTTGGTGAGATGATGTGGATTAGTGATATGGAGATTGAGGATGCTTTGGAGTTTTGTGTGGAGCAGGTGAGGCGGAATCTGGGGACGTTTACTTATGCATTTCAGAATGCTTATAGCGAGGGCGGGTTTTATCAGCCGATTGAAAATGTGGAGTGGACGACCGGGTTCTGGACGGGGGAGATCTGGCTGGCTTATGAGTATAGTCATCGGAATGACTTGCGGGAGGCGGCGGAACTGCAGATTGATTCA
>CAYRJT010000196.1:0-4259 GCA_964424675.1 uncultured Lachnospiraceae bacterium | reverse complement strand
TTTGCGGAGCGAATCGGAAAAAAGATTGCGGTGGATCATCATGATATGGGTTTTCTGTATTCTCCGTCCTGTGTTGCAGGCTATAAGCTGGTGGGGAGCAGGGCGGGCAGAGATGCAGCCATTGCCGCTGCCAATCAGCTGATTACGCGGTATCATCCTGTGGGCGAGTTTATCCAGGCATGGGGCCCGATGGACGCGCCGGAGAATTACAGGCTGATTATTGACTGTCTGCTGAATCTGCCGCTGCTTTACTGGGCGAGTGAGGAAACGGGAGATGTGAAGTATCGTGAGATTGCGGAGAAGCATATCCATACAGCACTAGCCAATGTGGTGCGTGAGGATGCCTCTACCTGGCATACTTTTTTCTTTGATATGAAGACCGGAAAGCCGGATCATGGTGCTACCTGTCAGGGCTATCAGGATGGTTCTGCATGGGCGAGAGGACAGGCATGGGGGATTTACGGCTGTGCACTGGCTTACCGTTATACAAAGCGTAAAGAATATATGGTACTATTCAAGAGGGTGACTGCGTATTTCCTGGAGCATTTGCCGGCGGATATGATACCGTTCTGGGATTTGTGTTTTACAGATGGAGATGATCAGCCGCGTGACTCTTCGAGTGCATCCATTGCTGCCTGTGGTATGCTGGAAATGGCAAAATACATGGATGCAGAGGATGCCGGATACTATACAGGTACAGCCAAGAAACTGATGAAATCTCTGTATGACGGGTATGCGGTGAAGGATCCCAAGACTTCTAACGGACTGGTGCTGCATAGTACCTATTCCAATCATTCTCCTTATAATACATGTAACCATTATGGTGTGGATGAGTGTAATTCGTGGGGGGATTATTTCTATATGGAAGCATTGATGAGGCTGCATGAGGACTGGAAGCCATACTGGTAGAGCGTTTGGGAGAACACCATAGCTATTTCTGAAACCGTACATGAAAAAGAAGGATTGGTATAATGGAGGCAGAGAACATGATGAAATCTGAGCAAAACAGGTTCGATTCGGGCGGGCGAATGCCAAACGGTTATCAATTGCATACAAAACGGGATTTTCAACAATTCATGCTGGAGCTACTGAATCCGTTGAAGCCGCATTACAGTGAGGGCGGAGCGCGTTTGAATCTGGGTGTGACGATGGCACATTATGACCAGAATGCGACGTGGATGGAGGCATTTTCTAGACCCTTGTGGGGACTGGTGCCGTTTTGGGCAGGCGGAGGCTCTGATGAAGCGTTTGAGCAGCTTTATCGCAGGGGGCTGTCAGCGGGAACGGATGAAAATCATCAGGAATACTGGGGAGAATGCAGCGACTTTGATCAGCGATTTGTGGAAATGGCTGCGATTTCCTATGGAATCCTGTTTACACCGGAGGTTATCTGGAATCCGCTATCTGATCATGAAAAGGATTGTCTGGCAGCTTATTTGCTCAAGATCAATGCACATCCGCTTCCGGTATGTAACTGGATTTTATTTGCGGTACTGGTCAATATTGCACTGAGAAGTGTCGGCAGACCATATAGCGAGGAAATGCTGGAAACTTATCTGCAGGGGCTGGAGACATTTTATCTGGGAGACGGGTGGTATCAGGACGGCGATTCGGGACAGAAGGATTATTACATCTCGTTTGCCATTCATTTTTACTGCCTTGTATATGCCAAAGTTATGGAACAGGATGATTCTGTGCGTGCAGGTCTTTATAAGGAAAGAGCCCGTGTGTTCGGACAGCAGTTCATCTATTGGTTTGATGAGACGGGAGAGGCACTGCCATTTGGGCGTTCTCTGACGTATCGATTTTCGCAGGTCAGCTTTTTCAGTGCCTGTCTGCTGGCAGATGTGTATCCGTTTTCACTTGAGATCATGAAGGGTCTGATCGTACGTCATCTGCAGAACTGGATGGAAAAGCCGATCTTTGACAGGGATGGTATCCTGACGATTGGATATGGCTATCCGAATCTGATGATGGCGGAACGGTATAATGCGCCTGGGTCTCCCTATTGGGGCATGAAGGCATTTGCCTTTCTGATGCTTCCGGATGAGCATCCTTTTTGGCGGGCCGATGCGGCAGCCTATCCGGAAAAGCTGATTGGAACTGCCTGTGCGATGCCGGCAGCAGATATGCTGATGTGGCACTATGGAACACATACGACAGCCTATACACCGGGCGTATACAGCCCGAACGGTCATGGACAGATCGTAGCGAAGTACGGCAAGTTTGCCTATGACAGCAGATTCAGCATCAATATGGCCAAATCAGAGTATGAATTACATGAGAATGCACCGGATAGTATGCTGGCATTTGTCATTGACGGTTATGTATATGTGAGAAGAATCTGTGAGGAGCGCAAAATCACGGATCAGAGTGTATGGTCAAAATGGAGTCCGTATCCCGGAATCGAGGTGGAGACGACTGTTACCCCTGATGAAAGAGGACATACGAGAACCCATAAAATTAAGAGCAGTGTATCCTGTGTGGCATATGACTGTGGATTTGCGGTCAACAGAGGTAGTACAGAGTCTGTTGGATACGGTAGTGCTGTGGAGGACAATGCTGCAAGGGTATTTAATTCCTACTCGAGCTGTGCAGTCAAAGCTGCTGAGGGACAGGGGGCAGGCGAGATCATAATCGCGGATCCGAATCTGAATCTGCTCTATCCAAAGGTAGCAGTACCGGCAGTGAAATACCAGATCAGGAAAGGAAAGCAGACGATACAGACGAGAATTTGTGTATCGGTTGAGTGAGAGGGGTGTCAGGATGGCGAAGATGGAACTTAAGAAGATAGAAAACGGGCAGAATGGAATGGAGACAGCGGCAGTGAACAGTGGGACAGATGAGGTCGGTCTGGTTTATGCGGCAGAGTATACAGATGGAGACAGAATTGTCTTTCAAGTGGATGAAGTGGGATATTATGTAATACAACTGGATGATGCAATGGGAGAATCTTTAGTTTACATAAATACGGACAGTATGGAGTTTCCGGTGCCGTTTGGAGAAAAGAAGGCTTGCTATTCTCCAAAGAGCTTTACCGGCGACAAGCATCTGCTGTATGCACGTAAAGCAACAGACGGGGAAATTGCGGCATACAGAAATCTGTGTCTGAACCGATATGATTTCCATGAGAGCAGGGGCTGCTATCCACATGCATCAGCTAATATTGAGACGCGCGGAGAGTCTGTATTTGCAGCGAAAAATGCGATCAACGGGAACAGGGAAAATCATTCTCACGGAGACTGGCCGTATGAGTCATGGGGCATTAACTGTGATGCAAATGCGGAGATGCTGGTAGAGTTTGGGCGTACTGTAACAGCAGATAAAGTCCGTATGTATACACGCTCGGATTTTCCTCATGACAGCTGGTGGACACAGGTAACACTTCAGTTTTCAGACGGATCAGAGCTGATATGGGATCTGGAGAAGTCGGATCTTGCACATGAGATCACATTTCCTGCAAAGCAAATCGAGTGGGTGCGGCTCTGCCGTTTGATCAAAGCCGATGATGCATCACTGTTCCCAGCGCTGAGCCAGTTAGAGGTGTACGGGACAGAAGTGTGACAGGTAAAGTGCAGAAAGAGAAGATTCAGGCAGTCAACTCGTCGTAGGAGCACTGATCAGGGTGCTAAAAGAGGTAAATCAAGCAGTAATCGCTTGACAGACCGCCATGCAAGTCATAGAATGAGGTAGAGCGAAACGTTTCGCGATGGAGAAATCAACTATGACGCAGGAAGACATACAAGAAAAACCGCAGAATGAATTGCAGGAAGAACCAAAGAAAGAACCGCTAAAAGTATCAATCAAAGGAATCCTCAAGAAAATCCCGGCGGGATTGATGATCATTCCTTTATTTCTGGGAACATTGATTCATACATTCTGCCCGCAGGCATTGGAGATTGGCTCTTATACGACAGCTACCTTTTCCAATGCAGGAGCTGCGACGGCACTGGGAATCCAGCTGGTGTGCCTGGGCAGCAGATTACAGTTTAAAAAAATCGGGACAGTAGCAAAGCGTGGCGGGATCTTGCTTTTTTCCAAGTTTGCAGCCGGATTGATCGCGGTATTGATCGTGGGCAGACTGCTGGGGACTGCAGAGCTGCTGGGGATGAGTCTGTTAGCAATTGTGTGTGCTGTCTCTAATACAAACGGAAGTATTTATTTATCTTTGATGTCTCTATATGGGGATGAAAAGGATGCTGCCGCAGTGCCGATTATTACGATCAACAACGGACCATTCTTTCCGATTTTGATTCTCG
>CAYRJT010000195.1:0-5442 GCA_964424675.1 uncultured Lachnospiraceae bacterium | reverse complement strand
CCCCGTCTAGTATATCATCCCCATTTCTGTCTTTCAACTGATTTCTGACAGAAAGGACGCAGAAGCAGAAAGAGTGCATCATTGTCTCATGCACTCTTTGTTTGTCTTGCTGGTTATAAATTTGTATATCCCATCAGAGATTCATCCACTGCCTTAGCGGCAGCACGCCCCTCTGCAATCGCCCATACAACGAGAGACTGCCCTCTATGCATATCACCTGCCGTGAAAACCTTTGCTTCTGAAGTCTGGTATTCATTTTCTGCTGTCTTCACATTGGCTCTGACAGTTGTCTCAACATGGAACGCCTTCGCCACATAAGCCTCGCTTCCTAAAAATCCGGCAGCAATCAACACGAGCTCTGCCTTCAGTTCCTGCTCACTGCCCTCTACCGGTACCATACTAAATCGTCCTGTTTTAGAATCCTGTACAGATTTCAGGCTGACAACCCTGACCGCTTTCAGATGACCCTTTGCATCCTTGATGAATTCCTGTACAGTTGTCTGATAGATACGGGGATCCTTCTGTGTCTTCATGATTGCTTCTTCCTGTCCGTAATCCGTCTTGAGAACTTTAGGCCACTCCGGCCACGGATTACCTGGCATTCTCTCTTCCGCAGGCTTTGGCATCATTTCGAGCTGTACGACAGAAGCTGCGCCTAATCTGATACTCGTACCGACACAGTCATTTCCGGTATCGCCTCCTCCAATGACTATGACATGCTTTCCCTTGACACGTCCGAAGGAATAATCCGATGCAGCAGTTACCGACGCAGCATCATAGTCAGAATCCATCAGCTTCTGACTGACCTCTTTTAAGAAATCAACTGCATAATAAATTCCCTTTGCATCCCTTCCCGGCGCCGTAATATCTCTTGGATTTGATGCTCCGCAACAGAGAATCACCCTGTCAAACTGTCCAAGCAGCTCCTTCGCATCAAAATCCTGACCAACATTCACATTGCATCTGAATACGACACCCGCCTGCTCCATCAATGCGATTCTGCGGTCGATGATTCTTTTGTCCAGCTTCATATTCGGGATGCCATAGCGCAGCAGACCACCCGGTCTGTCGCTTCTCTCAAATACCGTCACCAGATGTCCTCTTCTGTTTAGCCTGTCTGCAGCCGCAAGACCTGACGGCCCGCTGCCGATGACAGCCACTCTTTTCCCTGTACGGTTCTTCGGAATTCCTGCGTCCACAAGCCCGTGCTCATAGGCATATTCAATCACTGCTCTTTCATTTTCCTTCGTGGAGACCGGTTCATCGTGCAGTCCGCAGGTACAGGCAGCCTCACACAGTGCAGGGCAGACACGTGATGTGAATTCCGGAAAGCTGTGTGTCTTGCTGAGTCTGCTGTAGGCCTGTTCCCAGTTGCCCTGTGACACCAGATGATTCATCTCCGGAACAAGATTGTGCAGCGGACAGCCAGAGGCCATTCCTGCAATCATAACACCTGCCTGACAAAAGGGTACGCCGCATGCCATGCACCTGGCCCCTTGTATGCTCTGCTCCTTAAGAGAAAGTGAACCGTGAAATTCCGCATAGTCTGATATTCTCTCAGACGGTTCCCGAACCGGACCGTTTTGTCTCTGATAATCCATAAAGCCTGTTGCTTTTCCCATCTATAAGTTCCCCTTTCCTATTTGCTGTCCATACTCGTGTAGAAGGCTTCAATCTGAGCCTGTTCATAGCTCATGCCCTGTTCCTCCAGACGGCTTGTCATATGCATCATCCTTTTATAGTCCTCCGGAATGATCTTCTTAAATTTCGGAAGATATGCTTCAAAATCGTCCAGAATTTTCTGAGCCTTAGCGGACCCGGTATATTGCAAGTGTCTCTCCAGCATATGTTTCAGTTCTGCCTGATCACTCTTCGTATCCACGCCCTCCATCAGCACCATTTCCTTATTCAGATTCCGGTACAGACAGCTGTCTTCATCGAGTACATAGGCAATACCGCCGCTCATTCCGGCTGCAAAGTTCTTACCGGTCCGGCCTATGATGCAGACACATCCGCCGGTCATATATTCACATCCATGTTCTCCTACGCCCTCAACGACTGCATGGGCTCCTGAATTTCTGACACAGAAACGCTCTCCTGCCATGCCTGCTATATAGGCTTCTCCTGATGTTGCTCCATACAAAGCCACATTGCCGATGATAATATTATCACCTGCATCATAGGCTGCCTCGTCCGGTGCCTTCACAATCAGTCTGCCTCCCGATAGTCCTTTGCCAAAATAGTCATTGCTGTCACCGGTCAGAGATAATGTCAGCCCTCTCGGGATAAATGCCCCGAAGCTCTGTCCGCCGGCTCCCGTACACTGGATGCAGATTGTGTCGTCCTTCAGTCCGGCATGCTGCCGTCTTGTAATTTCTGCACCAAGAAGTGTCCCAAAGGTTCTGTCCGTATTTTTGACCTGTACCTGCGTGACTGCCTTGCCCTTACCCTCGACTGCAGCCAGTATACTCTTATTTTTCAGCAGAACTGCCTCATCTAATGTATGCTCCAGCGCAAAATCATAGCGTTCCTCCGGATGGAAGATACAGTCTGCCTCACCGGTTCCGGCTAAAATCCTGTCCAGTACAATCTGCGATGCAATCCCGTCCTCATGCTCCTTCTTTTGAAGCAAATCCGTTCTGCCAATCAGCTCATTGACTGTACGGATTCCGAGCCTTGCCATGTATTCCCGCAGTTCCCGTGCAATAAAGAGCATGAAATTCTCAACATATTCCGGCTTTCCGATAAAGCGCTTCCGGAGCTCCGGATTCTGTGTCGCAATTCCCATAGGACAGGTATCCAGATTGCAGACACGCATCATCACACATCCAAGTGTGACAAGCGGAGCTGTTGCAAATCCGAATTCCTCCGCGCCAAGCATCGCTGCGATGGCAACGTCACGTCCGCTCATCAGCTTGCCGTCTGTCTCTATGACGACTCTGTTTCTGAGTCCGTTCTGAATCAGTGTCTGATGCGTCTCTGCTAATCCCAGCTCCCACGGCAGTCCTGCATTATGAATGGAGCTAAGCGGTGCGGCTCCTGTGCCTCCGTCATAGCCGGAAATTAAGACTACCTCAGCTCCAGCCTTTGCCACACCGGCCGCAATGGTTCCGACACCAGCTTCAGACACCAGCTTCACAGAAATACGGGCGTTTTTATTTGCATTTTTCAGATCATAAATCAATTGTGCCAGATCCTCGATGGAATAAATATCATGGTGCGGAGGCGGAGAGATCAGACTGACTCCCGGTGTAGAATGTCTTGTCTTTGCAATCCAGGGATAGACCTTTCCTGCCGGAAGATGACCGCCTTCACCCGGTTTTGCGCCCTGTGCCATCTTGATCTGGATTTCTCTTGCACTGACTAAATACCTGCTTGTCACTCCAAAGCGGCCGCTTGCGACCTGCTTGATGGCAGAGCTGCGGTCATGCGTAGTTCCTGCTGAATCCAGACGTTCATCACTTTCTCCACCCTCACCGCTGTTTGATTTACCGTGCAGATGATTCATCGCCACAGCGAGTGCTTCATGTGCCTCCTCAGAAATCGAACCGTAAGACATCGCGCCTGTTTTAAATCTCTGTACAATGGAGTCCTCACTTTCCACCTCTGAAAGCGCAATTCCTTCCTCAGGGTAGATAAAGTCCATCAGACTTCTCAGATAGCCTGTCTCTTCTGCATTGACCATCTCGGTATACTGCTTGAATTTATCATAATCGCCCTCTCTGGTTGCCATCTGCAGCATATGAATCGTATTCGGATTATATCTGTGTTCCTCACCCTGCGCACGCATTTTGTGCCTTCCGACAGAAGCAATGGTCAGGTCTGACGCCAGTCCCAGCGGATCAAATGCCTTAGAATGCTGCCTGTCTGTCTCCTCAGCAATGTCCTCCAGTGTAATGCCTCCAATCCGGCTGACGGTTCCCGTGAAATACTTCTGGATAACAGCCTCTGAGATACCAATGGCTTCAAACATCTTGCTGCCCTGATAAGACTGTATTGTGGAAATGCCCATCTTGGAAGCAATCTTAATAATCCCCTGCAGCACTGCGTGGTCATAATCCTCGACTGCGGCATAGTAGTCCTTATCCAAAAGACCATCCTCCACCAGCTTCGCAATAGAAGCATGTGCCAGATAAGGATTCACGGCGCTTGCGCCAAAGCCAAGAAGTGTTGCGAAGTGATGTACCTGTCTTGGTTCTCCTGATTCTAAGATCAGCGACATTGCTGTACACTTCTTCGTCTGTACCAGGTGCTTGTGTACTGCAGCAACCGCAAGCAGTGACGGAATTGCCACATGGTTCTCATCCACGCCCCTGTCAGACAGAATCAGAATGTTGGCCCCATCCCGGTATGCCTTGTCCACCTTGACAAAGAGGTGATCCAGTACACGTTCCATCGGTGTACTCTTATAATACAGAGTCGAGACCTTTTCCACCTGAAAGCCCTTTTTATTCATATGCTCCATCTTCAGAAGATCCAGATCTGTCAGGATCGGATTCTCTATTTTCAGCATGTGACAGTTATCAGAACGCTCAGACAGTAAATTACCGTTCTTACCGACATAGACCGTCGTAGAGGTTACAATTTTTTCACGTATCGCATCAATTGGCGGATTGGTCACCTGCGCAAAAAGCTGCTTGAAATAATAGAACAACGGTTGGTATTCTTTTGAAAGAACAGCAATCGGCGTATCCACGCCCATAGCGCCGATGTGCTCTGTACCGTTTAGTGCCATATGACAGATTTCTTCCAGATAATCCTCATAGGTATATCCAAAGGCCTTCTGCAGCCGCAAAAGCTCTGTCTGATCATAAGAAGGAATCTTAATGTTCGGAATTCTCACTTCTTTCAGCGTCAGCAGATTGCTGTCCAGCCATTCGCCATAGGGTTCCTTCTTGGCATAGCGCTCCTTGATTTCATCATCATCCAGCACCTTTCCGATGGTGGTGTCTACCAGCAGCATCTTGCCCGGATGTAATCTTTCCTTCTTCAGCACGTGTGCCTCATCCAGCTTCAGAACACCTACCTCAGAAGACAGAATCAGCCTGTCATCATCCATGATATAATAGCGGGATGGACGTAGACCGTTCCGGTCAAGAATGGCTCCCATGACATCTCCGTCTGAAAATACAACCGATGCCGGGCCGTCCCACGGCTCCATCATCGTCGCATAATATTGATAAAAGTCTCTTCCTTCCTGAGAAATTGTATCATTATGCGCCCATGGCTCCGGAATCAGGATCATGGCAGCAAGCGGCAGCTCCATTCCACCCATCATCAGGAACTCAAGTGTGTTATCTAACATCGCAGAGTCAGAGCCCTCCTTCGGGATGACAGGAAGTACCTTCGTCATATCTTCCATGGAGAAAGCATCTGTGAACATGGTCTCCTCACGTGCAAGCATTTTATCAACATTGCCCTTAATTGTATTGATTTCTCCGT
>CAYRJT010000194.1:0-5451 GCA_964424675.1 uncultured Lachnospiraceae bacterium | reverse complement strand
TTCCCATGTTGGTGACGAGGTAAATAGACTGTGTTCCAATATGCAGGTCGACACAGGTCGTGACTTATGAGACAGCTGATCTGGAACGAATGAGAGATGAAGCGGAGCTTCGTGCCGTGGCAAGCGAAAACGGTGTGAAGGCGAAGGTCGCACAGAGCAACCAGAATGCTTCCCGGTATTCAAAGGCTTCTGCTGATGAACAGGCTTACCAGTTACTATATGCACTCAGCCGTATGGATTCCAACAATCTGTCACAGGGACAGTATCAGGAAGCATGGAATATCGGCTGTGAGGCAGACAGCATGAATAAGAAAATTGCAGATAAAAACAAGCAGATCGCAGAGAAAACAAGCCGGCTGAATTCACTGCCGGATAAAAATACGGAGGAGGCAAGAAATCTTGCAGGCGAAATCGCATCCTTAAATGGGGATGTAGCAGGTCTGCAGGGCTCACTTGCCTGCCTTCCTCCGACTGAGATGACACCTGAAGAAAAGGCACATAATACCTATGACCAGAATCTGATGGAAGACATCACACGTAACTGGACACAGGCAACGACTGAGGCAAATACTTATGAAGGTCAGATTATGAACCAGTATGCGAAGGAAGAACTCGAATCCAGCCATCAGATCAATGAACTGAGTGTACAGACAACAGAAGAGAATCTGGAGAAGGCATACAGAGGTGTAACAGCAGAATTTGGTGGTGTGATTAAGGAGGTATCCGCGAAGGCCGGAGCAGTGGTGGCTAAGGGAGCACCGTTATTTACAGTAGAATCCACAGACTCCATGCAGGTCAATGTAGAGGTGTCCAAATATGACATTGGTAAGATTCGAAAGGGTCAGAAGGCCGTCATTACACTTGCAGGGAAGACCTACGAGGGAGAGGTTGCTGAGATTAAGAAAATAGCCATCGCAGACGCATCAGACAAGGCCAAGATTACTGTCTGTGTCAAGGTTCTGAATCCTGATGATACAATGATTCTCGGGATTGAAGCAGATGTCGATATCTATGCAGATGAGAAGGAGAATGCGCTTTTGATTCCGTCATCAGCATTGTATGCAGATGAAACCGGCGATTACTGCTATGGTATTCAGGGCGGCAAGGTCGTCAGAAGAGATATTACAACAGGACTTTCCTCAGATTCTGCTGTGGAGGTACTGGAAGGACTTGCAAGCGGTGAACGTGTCATTACAGATGCCGTGACCGATGAACAGATCGGACAGAAGGCGGTGGTAGAATGACACCCCTTATGGAATTTCGTAATGTATCCAAGGAATACAAAACAGGCGAGCGTACCTTCTATGCCTTGAAGGATGCCAGTTTTACGATAGAAGCAGGGGAGATGGTGGTCATCTTAGGTCCATCCGGAGCAGGAAAGAGTACACTGCTCAATCTGCTTGGCGGAATGGATTCGGCCTCTGGTGGTTCGATTCTGTTCGAGGGTGAGGATTTGACTTCTTATTCGGATAATCAGTTGACACAGTACCGTGCTAAGAATGTGGGTGTTGTGTTTCAGTTCTATAATTTGATTCCCACCTTAACTGCCTATGAAAATGTTGCATTGATGAAGGATCTGGAGGGCGGAAAGAGCTTCGCAGGGAAAAAGAAGGATGCTGACCAAGAAGAACACATGAACCCGGCAGAAGCACTTGCGGCAGTCGGACTGGCGGAGCATATGCATCAGTTTCCGTCACAGCTTTCCGGCGGTGAGCAGCAGAGAACCTCAATTGCAAGGGCGATTGCCAAGAACCCGAAGCTGCTTCTGTGTGACGAACCGACCGGAGCCCTAGATACAGAGACCGGACGTGAAGTGCTGTGTCTGCTGCAGCGTATGAGCCGCGACAATAAGCGTACAGTCATCATGGTAACACACAACAGTTTTTTTGCAGAGATTGCGGATAAAGTAATTCGTGTGAAAAACGGCGGTATCAAAGAGGTTACCTTAAATGAACATCCGAAGGATGCAGATGAGGTGAGCTGGTAATGTTAAAGAGGAAGGTTTTAAGAGATCTGCGTCAGAATCTGACGCAGTTTATGGCTATTTTTCTGATGTCTCTGCTCGGTATGTGGATTTATGGCGGTATGGATGCAGAGAGTACAGGCGCACTGCGCGTTGCAGAACGGTTTTATCAGGAATATAATCTGGCGGATCTCTGGGTTATGGGTGGCGGATTCTCCAATGAAGAGGTTCAGACAGTTGCGGCACTTCCAGAAGTGATTTCTGCGGAACGCAGACTTGCAACATCCGGTGAACTTGTGTTAGGAGCGGATATGAAAGAGGCGGATGGAGATGAAACAGAAAATATCCCGATGCAGTTATACTTTCTATCCGGCTATTTCTCTAATCGATTTGAGGTCATGGAGGGAGAAGACTATGTTCCTGATACAGATGGCGTCTGGCTTGACCGTTTTGTTGCCAGAAAGCAGCATTTGACCATCGGAGATACGGTACGGTTCAGGGTGGACGGCAAGACGGTCAATAGCGTACTGAAGGGAATCGTCAGAACACCGGAGCTTGTCTGTTATTCCGACAGTACGGATATCACTGCAGAGTATGGAGATTTTGGTTATGCATTTCTGTCAGCATCGGCTTATCCGACGGCAGACTCTATGGTTTATAATCAGATTGTAGTAGATACGCTGAAAAGTGATGTAGCTGCTCAGAAGCCAATGAAGGAAGCGATTGCAGCAGCATTGGACCGTGATAATATTGTAGTGTCAGATCGTTCACAGACACAGGCTTATCAGACCTTTCAGTCAGAAATGGCACAGCATAAGTCGATGGGAGCATTATTTTCGATAGTATTTCTGCTGATTGCGGTACTTGGTATTGTAACGACGATGACCAGACTGACTTCTAATCAGAGAACGCAGATTGGTACCTTGAAGGCGCTGGGTTTTTCAAAGGGAGTCATCACGAGGCATTATGTGTCTTATGGTTTTATCTTAAGTTTGGCGGGGTCTTTAGCCGGTATGTATATCGGTGCGATGACGCTTCCACGTATTATTTATCCGGCCTTTGAGGGCGGTTATGAATTGCCCGCATTGACAGCACATTTATCAGTTGGTCCGTATGCGGCGGTTGTGATTTCGGTAGCTGTTTCCACGATGGTCAGCTTTCTGTCCTGTCGTAAGGAGTTAGCAGATCCTCCGGCTGTGACGCTGCGCCCGGCTGCACCGAAGAAAATCAAGCATTCTGCATTTGAAAAGAGTCAGGCATGGTTGTCCATGAGCTTTGCATCACAGTGGAATGTACGTGATATGCTGCGTAACAAGGCGAGAACGATTATGGGAGTCATTGGTGTCAGCGGCTGTACGATGCTGATGGTCTGTGCTTTTGGATGTAGTGATTCGACCTATGCGCTTGTGGACTGGATGTATGGGGAACTGATGACCTCGGAGTATAAGATTACGTTGTCTGAGAAGGCGGATTATATCACGGCAGTTGACTATGCAGGGAAGTATAAGGGACAGCTGCTGCAGGAGTCATCGGTGGAGATTTATGCCGGAGACAGCAGTAAGACAGGTTCACTGACAGTTCTGGATGCCGGAAACTATATGCATTATCAAAATGCAGGTTTACATAAAGTTAATATTGATGAGACAGGTGTGACACTTTCCTATAAGATGGCGCAGAATCTGGGTGTCCATCAGGGGGACTTTATCAAGTGGCATATTGTAGGTGAGGATGAGTGGGAAACGACCAGAATCACACAAATCTACAGAGATCCGATGACACCCGGAATTACAATGACGAGAGGTGTATTTGAAGGCCTGAATCATAAGTTTGCACCGACTTCTATTCTGACCAATGTAGCTGTAGATGGTACACTGACAGAGGATGAGAACATTCAGGCGGTATTGAATGTTGCACAGATGAAGGCGGATTTCTCCAAGAACATGGAGGGCATGAATATGATGATCACGATGATGGTCACTTCAGCTGTCATTCTTGGGATTGTGGTGCTTTATAATCTGGGTGTGTTGTCTTTTGTAGAGAAAACGCGTGAGATTGCTACTTTAAAGGTGTTGGGCTTTCAGAGCAGACGTGTGCGGGCAATTTTACAGGCGCAGAATATCGGGATTACGCTGATGGGGATTCTGGCTGGACTTCCTTTCGGGTATGGACTGCTGGTATTGATGTGCCAGACGATGTCGGATGACATGGATCTGGTACCGATTGTCGGACTGCAGTCGTATCTGATTTCCATCGGTGGAACATTCCTTGTTTCAGTTGGGGTGAACTTCCTGCTGTCGGGGAAGGTAAAGACGATTGATATGGTGGATGCGTTGAAGGGTGTGGAGTAGACAGGAAGATAGATTGGAAATAGAGGAATTGGCAAGCGGATGGAATATCGACTAACGGACGCCAAGCGAAAAGGATGGCAGAGACATCTGGCTCTGCCATCCTTTTCGCTTGGCTGTATTGCGACATATAAGGAATTGTTTAGTTATCCAAACACTCATATATCTCCTCAGCTGATTTTTCAGGATGTTGTTTGATCAGGTCATAGATGGACTGGATGCTGTCAGGGGTTTCCTCGATTTCATCAGCGATTGTTTCCAAGGCTTTTGATTTCAAAACTTTCTTTTGAATCTGGGAAATTAGTCTTAACGCATCTCCAATTTCACGACCTTCTTCGCGAAGATCCATATCCCGTACATATCGTGTCATATATTCCAACCTCCAATTCTCATTTCGATGCACTTGATCCACGGCATCGGCAAGCTCCTTTGTAAATTTGCAATTTGTACTTTTTTCTTTCAAAAAATCAAGGAATTCTTTCATATCTCCAGATATATCATCTGCAGTTCCGTTCGCGCAAAGAAATATCTTTTCTGCTTCGTCTCCAAGTTCTAACTTCGGTATCTGTTTGCACAGATTCGTGAACGTGTATAGATGAAGTCCCTTACCAAAAAAATCGTCCATCATAATAAAAATGATATAGCTCTTTTTTAGCTTCCGATAATCCTCGCCACGTTCAATCAGGTTTAAATCAATCAGTCCCTGATAGTACCGGCTGCGCTTGGGAAGATTGGTTTTCTTTGTCATCTGCATTTCTACATCATACACGGAGTGTTTATCATCTTCCACATAAATGTCCAGTCGAATTCCTTTGTTGTCAGCTGTCATTTCAATGGTCTTTTGCTTCTCAGGAAATGAAATTCTGCTGATTTTCTTCCCAGTAATGAGTTCAATTAATTCCTTGCACAGATTCTCATTACTTTGCAGGACTTTACAGAACATAAAGTCATCTGTAAAGTCCAGTTCTTCGTAATTCTTTTTTAATACAGTTTGTCTTGTCATAGGCATTCTTCCTTTCTGGTGGTGCAGGAAAGAGCCTATAAAATAATACAATACTTCCTTGTATCCATTTTGTAAGATTCCCTGCGTATTTAGTTTTGATGTAAGCAAGGATTTCTTACGGAGTATTCCGTTTGGACATT
>CAYRJT010000193.1:0-5459 GCA_964424675.1 uncultured Lachnospiraceae bacterium | reverse complement strand
ACAAACTGTTTCCTCATCATTCATTCCCTTAAAGTAGATGGCCATCATCATAGCAGCCATCTGATAATCCGGTATATCTCCTCTTACATAACCATCGATCATGAATTCAATTTCATCTTTTGTTAAAGCATCACCGTTTCTTTTCTTTACAATCAGTCCACCCATATACATGACAGCAGTCTCCTCTCTTTAGAAACATTCTTTACAGTCAGCCTTTTTTCCATGTTGCCGGAGTCAGCAGCAAGAGCATCGGAAAGACCTCAAGACGTCCGACCAGCATATCAAATATCAGCACCAGCTTGGAAAACGCGGAAAAATGCGAATAATTAGTCATCGGTCCAACCAGAGAAAGTCCGGGTCCGATATTATTAATCGTTGCTGCAACAGCAGTGAAGTTTGTCGAAAAATCACACCCATCAAAAGAAATCAGAAAAACAGATCCTGCTACGATCAGCATAAATGCCGCAAAAAAGACATTAACGGAACGTAAAACCTCATGCTCGATCACACGTCCTTCTATCTGTATCTTTTTAATACTTCTCGGATGGATCAAAGACATCAGTTCTTTTTTGATCGTTTTGGCAAGAATCAGTATTCTGGATACCTTCATACCACCGCCAGTACTGCCGGAGCATGCACCGATAAACATCAAAAGCACCAGTATGGTCTTCGCTTCTGATGGCCATAGATCAAAATCCACAGTCGAAAATCCGGTTGTTGTCATAATGGAGGATACCTGAAAAGCAGAATGATGAAGGGCTTCTCCGAAAGAACTGAACATATCCTTGATATTGATTGCAATGATCAGAGTTGCCGTGATCAGCACACATAAATAATATCTGGCTTCTTCAGCCTTCACGGCCTGTTTGAATTTTTTTTGTACAATCAAAAAATAAACGCCAAAATTCAATCCAAAGACAGCCATAAAAATTGTGATGATTGTCTGCTGTGCATAGGTATATCCTGCAATACCGTCGTTCTTGATTGCAAAACCACCGGTACCGGCGGAGCCAAATGATATTGTTAATGTATCAAATAACGGCATTCCCGAAATTAACAGAATCACAATCTGAAGCAATGTCAGTGCAAAATAGATTTTATATAAGATCATCGCAGATTCGCGAACTCTTGGAACCAGCTTCCCCACTTGGTGACCGGGACTTTCTGCACGCATCAGATGCATATTATATCCACCTGTCATTGGTAAAATGGCAAGAATAAACACAAGTACACCCATGCCTCCAATCCAATGAGTAAAGCTTCTCCAAAACAGGCTGGTATGTGACAAAGCCTCTACATCGGTCAGAATACTGGCACCCGTTGTCGTAAATCCGGATACAATTTCAAACAGAGCATCTTCTATCTTGGGTATCTCTCCTGTCAAAATAAACGGTAATGCACCGACAAAGCTGAGCAGCAGCCAGCTGAGTGCAACGACTACAAAGCCCTCACGTGTATAAAAGACCTTATTTTTCGGCTTCTTTCTTACAATCCAAAAGCCAGTGAAGGCAGAGAAAACAGCAACCATCAAATACACGATTCCCTGCTCTTCTCCGTAAACTGTCGCTACAATACATGGCAGCAGCATAAAGCCTGCCTCAAATTCAAGTACCCACCCTAATATATATAAGATCATTGAAAAATTCATAAAAGCATCCTCATCCTTATGCCAAAATATCGCTGATATCATCCAGCCCTTTATGCGAAGTCACGACAACAACCGTATCTCCTATCTGCAGTTCATCCTGTCCACGTGGAATAATGATCTTACCTCTGCGGTTGATGCTGCATAACAGCAGATTGTCCTTCAGGTTTAATTTTTCAAGAGGAACTCCTACGACAGGAGATGCTCCCCTGATTACAAATTCCAAGGCCTCGACCTTATCCTCAATCAGCTGATAGAGTGTCTCTATATTACTGCCGATAGAATTCTGCATGGCACGGACATATCTGATAATATACTCTGCTGTAACATGCTTCGGATATATGATACTGCCGAGATCCAGAGAATCTATAACCTTATCAAACGAAATTCTGTTGATCTTCGTTATGATTTTCGCGTTTGAAACCGATTTTGCAAATAAAGATAAAAGAATGTTTTCTTCATCAAAATTCGTCAGGGAGATAAATGCTTCTGAATGTGCCAGATCCTCTTCCAGTAAAAGGCTCTGATCTATTGCATCTCCATTGATAATGGTAGCCTTCGGAAGCAATGCGCTCAGTCTCTCACATCGTTCTTTCTTCAGTTCGATAATCTTAACTGATATTCCCATGTCCAAAAGCTGTGAAGCAAGATAATATGTAATTTCTCCGCCTCCGACAATCATTGCATCCTTCACCTGACTGTTTGCAATACCCAGCTTTTTAAATAACTGAGAAGAGCTTCTCGGACTTGCTACCACGGATATAATATCTTTTTCCTTTAATACGAAGCTGCCGTTCGGAATTGTAATCTCATCTCCGCGTTCAACAGCACAGACAAGAACATCATATTTGTATTTAGATAACAATTCCATAATGGAATGACCACACAAAGGGGAGCCTTCTGAAATGACTATTTTAACAATTTCAACACGTCCCTTGGCAAATGTTTCTATTTTCTTTGCAGAAGGAAAACGAAGTAATCTTGACATTTCATACGAAGCCGCAAGCTCAGGATTGATGATCATGGACAGCCCCATTTCCTCGCGAATGACATCAATTTCCTTACTATAAATCGGATTGCGGACTCTTGCTATCGTATTGCAGTTCCCCATCTTTTTCGCAATCAGGCAGCACAGCAGATTTAATTCATCAGAACCTGCAACTGCAATTAACAGGTCTGCATGATCCAGACCTGCTTCTAACTGTATATTATAGCTTGCTCCATTTCCAGTGACACCTAATACATCAAACTCATTTGAAACAGATGTCACGACATTACTGTCCAGATCAATGACAGAGATATTATGACCTTCATTTACAAGCTGCTCTGTCAGAGTAATACCAACTTTTCCGCAGCCTACAATAATAATCTGCATTTTATCCTCCAAACAATCATATTCATTATTTATGATAGGGTTCTCCATTGATGATCCGGAAACTCCGATAAATCTGTTCTAACAATATGACCCTCATCAGTTGATGAGGAAATGTCATTTTGGAAAAACTCAAGTGAAAATCCGCACGTTCAGATACAGAATGATGCAGTCCGATCGAACCGCCAATGATAATCATAATATGACTGATTCCGTTAATTCCGGTCTGTTCGATTTTATGAGCCAATTCTACAGAATCCAGAGCACTGCCGTTGATTTCAAGTGTTATGATATAGGCATCCTCACGTATATGGTGAAGAATTCTCTCAGCTTCCTTCTTTTTGATCAGTTCATCCTGTACAGGACTGCTTTTATCCGGAGTTTTTTCATCTGCTATTTCAATGATCTGCAGTCTGCAGTATTTTGACAGTCTTTTTGTATATTCTAAAATGGCGTCTGTAAAAAACTTTTCCTTGATTTTTCCTACCGTTATGATGGTGATATTCATGCTTCAAATATTCCCTGGTACAGCTCATCAATCAAATGTTCCAGATATGCATCATCCAGCCCCGGGTACTGCTCCAGAATCAGATGTTTCATCACTTCTGTTCTTTTAAAATAGTTCAGTTCTTCTTCACCCTCCATGCCTTCAGTCAGCTGGTCAATTGCGTCTGCTTTGTATGTTACAGCAAACCATTCCAGTATTTCTGCTGTTTTGGAGTTTTCCATATTGGCTTCTCCGGCATATTTCTTAGCTGTGATCATAGAATGAACACCCATAACGATAAAGATTATAAACATCAGATCCAGCACGATATAAGCGATTAACTTTACATTTGAAGCAAAATTGAGCGGGATAATACCGACCATAATGAGTATCATGGCAACCAGACCGACTGCTCCTACGATTGTCAGGGCGTATGCAGACGACTTGAAATTCTCGGCTTTTTCCTCTGCCTTGACAAAACTCTTAGCCTGTTTGGCTGATGCCTTGTCTTCAGGCATTTCAGCTTCCTCATTCTGTCCGTCCATAGAGCTGTCTGCATCAGCAGTATTTTCCTTTGCTGCAGTTTCTCTTAAGAACACAACAGCCGCTCTTCTGGATAACTCTTCATCTTCCTTTGAAACACTCAGCTCATATGTGTACGCATCGCCTTCCGGCATTTGTGTAATCACACATGACATAATATCATTATACTCAAGAAACTTCTTCAGCAGTTCTATCTGATCCTCTTCGCCGGAAAGAATAGAACATCTTTCCTCTGTTTCCAAAGCTTCAACCAGCTCGGTACCGCAGTCACTGCAGACTGTGATTCCTTCCTTGTATTCTGTTTTACAATTTGGACACCATGCCATTGTAATTTCCCCTTTACTGATTTGAAAGATACTCGTCTATTCCTTTTGCGCCTGCTTTACCCGCACCCATTGCAAGTATAACAGTGGCAGCTCCTGTCACTGCATCTCCTCCGGCATAGACACTCTCTTTAGATGTTTGACCATGCTCTTCATCTGCTACAATACATTTCCATTTATTAACTTCAAGTCCTTCTGTTGTTGAAGCGATCAATGGATTCGGAGATGTACCAAGTGACATAATGACGGTATCAAGCTCCATCTCATATTCTGATCCTTCCTTTACAACAGGACGTCTTCTGCCGGATTCATCAGGCTCTCCAAGTTCCATCTCTACACACTTCATCCCTCTGACCCATCCGTTTTCATCCGTTAAGATTTCAGTAGGATTTGTTAACAGATTGAAAATGATACCTTCTTCCTTTGCATGATGTACCTCTTCCACTCTCGCAGGAAGTTCTTCTTCACTTCTTCTGTATACGATATGCACTTCTGCTCCAAGTCTGAGTGCGGTTCTTGCAGCATCCATAGCAACATTTCCACCGCCGACTACTGCAACTTTTTTACCGATCATGATCGGTGTATCATAATTCTCATCAAATGCTTTCATCAGATTACTTCTGGTCAGATATTCATTTGCAGAGAAAACACCATTCGCATTTTCACCGGGAATTCCCATGAATTTCGGAAGTCCGGCTCCTGATCCGATAAAGATGGCCTCAAAGCCTTCTTCATTTAACAGTTCATCAATTGTAGTAGATTTTCCGATGACTACATTTGTTTCAATCTTGACACCCAGATGCTTTACATTCTCGATTTCTTTCTGCACGACCTTGCTCTTGGGAAGACGGAACTCAGGAATCCCATATACCAGTACCCCGCCTGCTTCATGCAGGGCTTCAAAAATCGTAACATCATATCCAAGCTTGGCCAGATCCCCTGCACAGGTTAATCCTGCCGGACCTGAACCGATTACTGCTACCTTCTTACCGTTCTTCTGTTTTGGAGGCTCAGGCTTGATTCCGTTCTCTCTTGCCCAGTCTGCGACAAATCTTTCAAGCTTTCCGATTGAAACAGGCTCACCCTTGA
>CAYRJT010000192.1:0-5471 GCA_964424675.1 uncultured Lachnospiraceae bacterium | reverse complement strand
ATACGGCGCATCTTGGCATGCAGTACCATTTCCAGTGCCTTTTGGATTTCCTTCATCTTCTTCTCGCCGCGCTCCAGTGACTTGGCTAACTGTCTGCGTTTATAGGCATCATCGATTCTGACTGTCTGTGCCGGTGCTGCTTTGACCTTTGTGCTCTGTACAGCCTCGGCAAAAATCACGGCTTTGTTCATGCCGCGTGTATATTCATCCTCTTCTTCCTGTTCTCTGGCTGCACGTGCCTTGAGGATATCCCTGACCATTGCTGCAGAGTCTGCCTGCCATGGCTTAGGCTCAGCGGCAATCTGTGCCATTTTTGCCTTTTCCTCTGCTACGATCCTGGCTACCTCTCCTGCACCCGCACTGACCCAGCCAGACGGCTTCTCACGGTTGAGCATCGCCTGTTCTGCACGTATCATTTCCATGTCCTCGTGCATCTCTGTTTCCTCTAGCAGCTCGCTCATCATCTGGAAGATCCGGAACTGATCCGGTTCACCCTCATAAAACTCAGCATCTCCGAGATCGAGAAAATCCAGCGAGCGTTCTGAAAATGCATCCTTGGTCAGCAATATGACCGGTATTTTGGCATACAGAGAATTCTTTTTCAGCCAGCCGAACATATAGAGTCCATGTCCCTTGACATCATCTGCATACATCATGATCAGGTCGATACCGCCTGCTGTAATGATATCCTTGGCAGGATCACCGTAAATGGCCGATTTTGTTGTCACATATTCCGGCATAAAGCTTTTCAGCAGTGCGATCCTCTCCTTGTTTTCATCTATGATCAGTATCTCCAGTGTTACGTCTGCCATGCTTAATCCTCCTTCTCTTCTTGAGGCTGTTCTGTATCAGAGCCTTTGGGCATTTCCAGCTCTGCCCAGCTTTCCTTTGCTCTGTCAAATGAGAAATGGTCTACATGCGTCTTTGTTTCTGTGATAATATCCAGTACCTCAGGATCAAACTGATACTGCATGAGCGTATCCAGTACTTCTTCGGCCGTATCACCATCAAATTCTTCAATTGCCTGCCTGATGCAGTTTACGGCTATTTCAAATCCTTCCTCTGTGATTTCAGAGGCTTCATGAGACTCTGCTTCTTCCTTCTTCAGCATACCCTTTTGGGCAAGTACCGGCATAATATCCGCTATGATCTGGCGGTAATTCTCAATCAGCACCTGGTAATTGCTGAGGATAAATTCATAATTCCCGTTCTTGCCGGCCATTTCATGGATCTTCGCCATTGTAGAAAGCCTGTGTGCACCAATATTGGCAGCTACGCTCTTGAGCGCATGGACTTCGATTGTATAATTCTCATAAGCTCCCTCCAGCGCATATTCTTCGAGCTTCTTGCATTTTTCCTCGCCATATTCACATACAATCTGCAGAATCTGCAGGTATTCGCTCACATCATTGCCGCTCTTGCTCATACCTGTAAAGATATCAATACCCGGAATCTCAAAATCAACCTCCGGATTGGTCTCTGTCTTGACCTCTATGCCTTCGACGATCTTGTTGTCCGGCAAATATTCCTTCAGCATTCTTTCCAGTACAGGGACTTCAATCGGCTTTGACAGATAATCATGAAAGCCCATTTCTATGAATTTATCCCTGATACCACGCAGTGCATTTGCTGATACTGCGATTACGGTCACGTTACGTGCCGATACGGAGTCCATCGCATGAATCCTCTTTGTAGCCTCGACACCATCCATTTCAGGCATCATATGATCCATAAAGATCATGTCGTAATCCTTCTCCTGTACGCGATCAATTGCTTCCTGCCCGCTGCCTGCAGTGTCTGCCTCTATCTGATAATGCCGCAGCAGTCCCTGTATGATACGCAGATTGATGGCATTGTCATCTACAATCAGAATATTGGCACTCGGTGCATAAAATACATGATGCATCTTGTATTCTTCAGCTGCTTTTTTCGTAATGCTGTCAGCCAGCCGTTCACGACTCAGTACCTTCTGCGCCAATACCACCGTAAATGTCGTGCCCTCACCATAGGTGCTGTCTACAGTAATCTCTCCACCCATCATATGCACCAGTTCTCTGGAAATCGACAGTCCAAGTCCGGTTCCTTCAATGCCACGGTTCACCTTGGCATCTACCTGTTTAAATTTATCAAATATGTTGCCCAATTCCTCCGGCTTGATACCGATGCCGGTATCGATGATCTGAAATACGAGCCTGACGAAATCTGCTGTCGTTCCTTCTTTCTCTCCTGGTACATCCTCCATCATTTCTCCAGTCACACGCAGGGTCACACTACCCTCACGGGTAAATTTCACAGCATTATTAATCAGATTGATCAGAACCTGCCGGATACGGACAATATCGCCATACAGCTTGTTCGGCAGATTGAGGTCAATATCCATTTGATAGACCAGTCCCTTGTTCTGTGCCGGAATGCTGATCACACTTTCTACATCGCTGAAAAGATAATGTAGATAATAGGATACGGGAATCAGTTCCAGATTGCCGGACTCTATTTTGGAGATATCCAGCAGATCATTGATGATGGCTAAGAGATTGTTGGAGGCCCGTTTGATATCCTCCGCATCCTCTTTGATTTCGAGAGAGGGATCCGCCTGCAGGATCAGCTCGGAAAATCCCAGGATTGCGTTCATCGGTGTCCTGATCTCATGCGAAATATTGGCTAAAAACGTACTCTTACTTTCATTGGCATCGACAGCATCATTCATCGTCTCTACCAATTGATTGATCGACTCTGACAGCAGCCCGAGTTCATCCTCAAAGTGTGAGGATATCCGACGGTCTGTATGCCCCTTTGCAATTTCCTTTGTCGCACTGACGACCTCATGAATCGGATACAGCGCTTTCGTAATTTTGCCTCTGATGATCACGCAGGTAATCCCTGCTGTGATGACCCACAATACAAAAACGGTCAGACCCCAATAGAGCGCAGGTGTATAAATAGAGATGTAGACTCTATTATCCGCCCCCTGCACATCCAGGAAACTGACCGCGCCGGAATAGATCATACAATGATAGATTCCGACTGCATATGTAAATATAAATATCATGGAAATCAAGATTGCGATCCCGACCATAAATGAAATCTTGGAACCAAGTTTTTTCTTGTCGTAAAGCTTCATAGGCTTCCCCCTGCAGTACTTAATCCATAGGCTCTTCTGTATTTCCCTTCTCTTCCTGATCTGCTGTCTCAGCCATTTCAAGATCCGTAACAGCCTTTATTTCCATATCCTGATCTTCTGTATGTTCCTCTCCCACAGATGCTTCTGTGCCGGCTGCATCCTGCATGCCCTTGGTCCCGGACATCTCCGGTACCTCCACCTCTCTTGCCATGATGCTCATGCCATGGAACTGTGCATCCTCATCTATGATCAGTCTCGTAGTTGTGATATCTCCGTTGACATTGGCAGTGTTTTCAAACTCGGCTCTTTCCTTGATCCACATGTCTCCCTCGATCGTTCCTGCCACTACGAGATAATCCGCCACGATATTTCCTGTCACCTTACCTGTTGGTGCGAGTATGACTGTACCCTTTGATGTGAGGCCTCCGACAACAGAGCCATCGATTCTGATTGAATTTTCTGTTGTAATGGATCCTCCGATGATTGTATCTGCTCCGATAATGGTTGATACCGGCTTTTGTGATGCCTTAGAATTCTTTTTCATAACTGTCTCCTTGTAATTTTGTGTTATGTTAACCAGCAATTTCCATCATGCTCATCGGATCGATGAACTGCCCGTCCAGTTTAACCGCATATGTCAGCAGCTCTCCCTCTGTCGTCATGATACCGATAACATCGCCTTTATTGACCTGAACGCCCTGTTCTACACGTATCGTAGCTGATGTGTAGTAAATGGTTTCGTAGCCGTTACCGTGATCAATCCGGAGCACATGACCATATACAGGATCATCCTCGATTGCCGCTATCGTGCCGGAGCCTGTTGCCATAACCGCTGTTCCGATATTCGTCATAAATGCAACCTTATTGGCATCCTCTGGATTTGTCTCCTCCGTAGTCTGTATTGTCTGCTGTGTTGCCAGTACCGCTGATCCGTCTAGTGGAAAACCCTTCGGTACTGCCTGTTCACTGCGTGTCACTTCTTCTAATTGTGCTTCCTTTTCTTTGGCTGCCAGTTCATCATTCAAATCATTGACTGCTGCAGACAGCTCTGCATTTTCATTTCTCAGTGATGTATTTTCATCTACTACGATCTGCAGTTTGGCATTGCCGGCACTCCGGTTATCATATGCATCCCGTACGATCTGTGCAGTAAAGATACAATAACAGATCAAAATGGCTAATAATGCAATCACGGTAACGATCATTCTTGCAATCGCATTCGATGAGGACCTGATTGTTCTGACCTTGCCGCCGGTCTCCGGTACAAACATAATGCTTACACGGCTGCTCTTTTTCTTTCTTCGTTTTTTGCTGCTCATGATAAATTCCTTTCAGTTACTTTTGGCAGAATCTGTACAAGGCTGATTCTGCGTATATCGTATTTCGAGTATATCATATTTACTGTGAAATTCCAAGTAAACGGGCAGGATTATCCCATGTGATTTTTCGTATCAATTCGTCAGATAAGCTCATGCTTTTCAATAACCGCAGTGATGTCGCCTGATTTTCCCACGGACTGTCGGAGCCGAACAGGATCCTGTCTGACGGATGATGTGTGAGGATATTGCGCAGGCGTTCCAGACCGTAGTAATGATGTGCCATACTCGTATCGATATAAATATCCTCTCCCATCAGATATTTCTCCACCTCATCCATGTTCATAAGACCGCCGTAATGCGAGGCAATGAGCAGATTCTTCTGCAGCTCGGGCAATACATCGTGGATCATTTTCGGTGTACAGTAGTGTACATCGGGCGATACCGGATCATTTCCGGCATGAATCAACACGAGCAGCCCCAGCCGGAATGCCTCCTGCATGATCTCGATCGACCGCCTGTCATCAAAGCGCAGCTGCATATAGTCGTGGTGCAGCTTGATTCCTTTGAGTCCGGCATCCTTGATGCGTCTCAGTTCCTTCTGATAATCCATATATTCATAATGCATGGCTCCAAAGGACCATAGTCCGTCTATGCCATTGATGGCAATTGCATTGTTGTTGATGCCCTCTACCTGATGTGCAGCAGTTGCCACGGGCATGACTACAGAGTCATCAATGCCATTCTCCCGCATGGATGCGCGCAGTCCCGCTTCTGTGCCATCTGTATGCGGCAGGACACCATTTGCTGTTGCGCTCAGTCCTTTCAGTGCTTTGGCTGCAATCTTGTCTGGAAATGTATGTGTATGAAAATCAATGATCATATCTGTCTGTCTCCTGTTTGATTTTTTGGCAGGATCACGTAAGACAGCCGGTGTCCTTTTCATGGGAACGCCGCGCAAAAAGACCTATCCGAACGGTCGAATAGGTCTTTTGCTAATCTGTTTTACGTGGTCTTGCTTATTTTCTTAATAT
>CAYRJT010000191.1:0-5488 GCA_964424675.1 uncultured Lachnospiraceae bacterium | reverse complement strand
GTGCTGCCTTTCCTGTATCACCTGATGTCGCTGTCAAGATCACAATTTCTTTATCAACATGGTTCTTCTTTAATGACGTGGTCAGTAAATGTGGCAAAATAGAAAGCGCCATATCTTTAAACGCAATGGTTGCCCCGTGAAACAGTTCCAGAAAATACTTTCCGTCTCTTTTCACAAGCGGTGCAATCGCCTGATCATCAAACTTATCGTCATATGCACTTTTGATACATGCTCTGAGTTCTGGCTCTGTAAAATCAGTCAGAAACTCCTTCATGACCAGATAGGCCACTTCCTGATACGGCAGTCCGACCAGTGCCTCCGGCTCTACAGACAGCTTTGGTAATGACAATGGCACATAGAGACCTCCGTCATCTGCCAGTCCCTTGATAATCGCCTGTGATGCTGTCACCTGCTGTTTCTCGCCTCTTGTGCTTCTATATAATAAATCCATTATATTTCCTCCGCCTGCTGTTCATTCTTCTGCATACTCATATGGTCAGCAATTTGAGCATCCAGCTTGCCGGCATCCTTTCTGTCCTTTGCATCTCTCCATTTTTTACCAAGAAAAACTGCAAGGACGATAATGCCCATGCTCACCAATACAATCAATAAATAGCTGATAAACTGATTCAAAAATAAAATCATTTTGCTCCTCCTTAGCAGGTTTATTCCTAGAAAATTATCATATCATTTCTATTGTAATATCGTCAAGTAGGATATCACAGCCCTGATCTGCCTCACATCTTCCAATTGCCTGTATGGACAAAGTTCTCTGCAACCCTTTCAGCTGCTTCAATCATCTCACTGTCATACCCGATGACACTTAACAGCTTAATCGCATTTCTGGTAGTTGCTCTGCCCTGAAACAGCTGATAATTAAAATGAATATCATTTTCCTCGATTTCCTCCTGAAAATGATAATTGCTGTACTGCTGCTCCAGCAGCTGTGTCAGTTCGATATCATGCGTGGCCGCAAAGCACAGTATATGATCCATCGCCAGACTTTCCATGATTTTTGCAGATGCCGCGATTCTTTCAACGGTATTGGTGCCGCGCAGCACCTCATCAATAAAGCATAATACCGGCTTCTGTGTCCTTCCGGCATCCAGGATACGTTTCAGGGACTTGATCTCTACAATAAAATAGCTTTCACTGCTCATGATATCGTCTCTCAGAGCCATTGAGGAATAAATATAGAATAGATTCGCCTGATAGCTCTTTGCCAGTGCAGTATCAATCGTCTGTGACAGAATCGCATTAATCGCTATTGTCTTTAAAAATGTTGATTTACCGGATGCATTCGAGCCAGTCAGCAGTACTCCCCGTTCCGCTGTGATAGAGTTGACCACGGGTTCATCAATTAACGGATGATACACATCCTCTGCGGACAGATATACTTTATTTTCTGAATGTTCCTTCCACTCTACAAAATCCGGCTTTGAATAATATGTCAGTGCCTCTCGATAGGAACCGACTGCTATGGCACTGTCCAATAGACCAATCACATCTCTCAGAATATAGATCTGGTCATAATGATCCTGCAGCTGCTTCAGCATGGAATTAAACTTAATAATATCCAGATGAAAAATCATACGCAGATAATCGAGCATCAGATCAATGATATTATCAGACATCCTGATGCCTGCTGCAATCAGGAATGAATTTCTCTTAAAATTCTTAAAGGTTTCTCTTGTCTGACTGGTCTGCTCACAGTATGGCTTCAGTTCCTCGTAGTCCAGACCATTCATGGTATTGACTGCGCCCAGCATCTTGATAATGTAATTGAATGTCGTAATATATGGTGATATGGAGCCTCTTCTTCTGTAATACCAGATGATCGAATATGCCAGAGAAATCATGAATGCCAGTGCTCCCCAGCCCGGTGACACAAAAATCAGGCAAAATGTAATCACAATCAGAGCATCCATCAGATAATGTTTGAAATTACCTTCTCTGTCTACATCGCCTAACAAAATCAGATATTCTGTCAGAGAAATCCTCTGCACCTTCCCGACACCATGCAGAATCTTTTGCAATGTCTTTCGCTTTTCAGCATTTTCCATGGTAAATCTGATCAGCCGGTCACGTTTTTCTAACTCCTTTTGATCCAGCAAGGGCATTCTCAGCAAAGAATAAAGATATTCCTCGCCTGCAGAGGTAAATGTCGAGTTTATCCTCTGATAAATCCTGTCCATGTCCAGATCATTCCAGGTAATATCATCAATCTCAGACTCCTGTACAGGCAGACTCCTGTAATAGGCGGCAGCCTTCGTCATATCTCCGTCTTCATACTTCCGGTCAGGAAACTTGCCGTAGTTCTCATCTAATGACCATAAAAAAAGGCGATAGCGCTTTCTTTCTGAGATAGCGCCATTCACAAATATAACAAGTATACCTACTATGATAATGCCAAGATAAACGAGTAATTCCATTCTATATACTCACTTTCAGATATAGGTCTCCAGCGTCCTGCGGATTGCTTTGATGAAATCGTGTGAATTCAGGGTCACGATCTCATCCATGGTCGTAATTAGAGCCAGATCCTTTGTCATCTTTCCCTCTTGAATCGTCTGCAGCGTAGAATGCTCCAGTTTATTTGCAAACTTGACCAGAGCCTCGTTACCATCCAGCTCTCCACGCTTTCTGAGCGCGCCTGACCATGCAAAGATCGTAGCAACTGAGTTCGTAGAGGTCTCCTCACCCTTCAGATGCTTGTAATAATGACGCTGTACAGTTCCATGCGCTGCCTCATACTCATAGACTCCTGTCGGAGATACCAGAACGGATGTCATCATCGCCAGTGAACCAAATGCAGATGAGACCATATCACTCATGACATCACCATCATAATTCTTGCATGCCCATATAAAACCGCCCTCTGCTTTCATGACTCTTGCGACTGCATCATCAATCAGAGTATAGAAATACTCAATGCCGGCTTCTTTAAACTTCTCTGCATAATCACGATCAAAAATTTCCTGAAAGATATCCTTGAAGTCATGGTCATATTTCTTAGAAATCGTATCCTTTGTTGCAAACCAAAGATCCTGTTTCGTATCCAGTGCATAGTTAAAACAGCACTTTGCAAAGTTGGTGATTGACTCATCTGTATTATGCATCCCCTGTAGGATGCCTGCACCCTTAAAGTTATGAATCAGCTCACGGGTTTCTGTGCCGTCTGCTGCAGTAAATACAAGTTCTGCTTTTCCTGCACCGGGTACCTTGATTTCAGCATTTTTATAGACATCTCCATATGCATGTCTGGCCAGTGTGATCGGCTTCTTCCAGTTTTTCACGCATGGTTCGATTCCCTTCACGGTAATCGGAGTACGGAATACAGTCCCGTCCAGTATCGCACGGATCGTACCATTCGGACTCTTCCACATTTCCTTCAGATGGTATTCGTCCATTCTGGCGGCATTTGGTGTGATTGTCGCACATTTGACAGCAACACCGTACTTCTTTGTGGCTTCCGCCGACTCTACAGTCACCTGATCATCCGTCTCATTTCTATGCTCCAGTCCCAGATCATAATACTCTGTCTTCAGATCAATGAATGGCAGTAACAGCTCATCCTTGATCATCTGCCATAATATTCTGGTCATTTCATCTCCGTCCATCTCAACGAGTGGAGTCGTCATCATTATCTTTTCCATGTTGTCCCCTTTTATAATGTAATTTTCAAATCCATGCAGGTCTGCGTGATCATGCTGACCAGTTCGTTATTGGTCATAACAGTGACTCTGCCGCTCTCATATTCTGCATCTACCTCTTCCTTGATTCTCTTGACAAGCTTCGAGTTCTTGTCTACCTGTCTGTCCTCCGGAAGCTTATAGTATGTATTGATCCAGTGAGCGATGCCTGCCAGTCCGGATGTATTGGATACTGCACACAGTACCGGTCTGTTCAGGAATTTGTCTGTATCAAATATGTTATAAATTTCTTCATTTTTCAGCAATCCGTCAGCATGAATGCCGGCTCTTGTCACATTAAAGTTCTCACCTACGAACGGAGTTCTGGACGGTACCTTGTATCCGATCTCTTTCTCATAGTACTCTGCCATCTCTGTGATGACTCTGGTGTTCATACCATTCAGATCACCCTTCAGTTGAGCATACTCGAATACCATAGCCTCAAGAGGCGTATTCCCTGTTCTCTCACCGATTCCAAACAGAGATGTATTCACACCTGCGCAGCCATAGAGCCATGCTGTTGTGGAATTTGCAACTGCCTTATAGAAATCATTGTGTCCATGCCACTCCATCAGATGAGCCGGAACGCCTGCGTGCTTGTGCAGGCCATAGATAATCCCCTGTACGGAACGTGGAATCACGGCACCCGGATAATTCACACCATATCCCATCGTATCACATGCACGTACCTTGATTGGAATCTTGTACTCATCCATCAGTCTCATCAGTTCCAGACAGAATGGAATCACATATCCGTAAATATCCGCTCTTGTGATATCTTCCAGATGACATCTTGGGCTGATACCTTCCTCCAGACAGTCCCTGACGATACTGAGATAGTGATCCATCGCCTGTCTGCGGTTCATTTTCAGTTTATAGAAGATATGATAATCGGAGCAGCTGACTAAGATTCCTGTCTCTTTCATTCCGATTTCCTTTACCAGCTTGAAGTCTTCCTTGCTTGCACGGATCCAGCTCGTAATCTCAGGAAAACGATAGCCTCGCTCCATACATTTATACACTGCATCTCTGTCCTTTTTACTGTATAAAAAGAATTCACATGCACGGATCATACCATTCGGTCCGCCCAGCTGGTGCATATAATCATATAAAGTCACGATCTGCTGTGTCGAATATGGAGCTCTTGACTGCTGTCCATCCCGGAAGGTCGTATCTGTAATCCAGATCTCCTTTGGCATATTATGCGGTACAATTCTGTCATTAAATGCAATCTTCGGTACTTCATCATAGGGAAACAGATTACGGAATACATTCGGAGTCTCTACATCCGCGAGTGTATACATCGGTTCCTCCAGCTCCAGAAGATTATTATGCTCGTTCATCTGTACTGCTCTGTTTTCTTTATTCATCATAGCCATAAAACCGCTCCTCCCTGCTTAAAAAGCAAAACACCGGTACAATCTATTTCATTATACTAGTGTTTGCAAAAAAATCAACTTCTTTTCTTGCTCTTAAAGCAGAACAATAAAATCGAAAGTAAGGCAAGTATGCCTGCAACATACCATTTTGTTTGTATCCTGCCTGTCCCCTTTGTCAGTGTACTGACTACATACTCAGCCGGGCCACCAGCTGCTGACACACTTCTCGAAATACTGGCTGTCCCTTCTGCTGCTGTATCGGGCAGCCTGTAGATCACATAAGGCGAAAAATGGCTGGCTACAAATCTGATGCATGGTGTTCCGCCTACATCCGTGACCTCCGAGGCCAGGCGATCCAGTGTACCGTTTGCATTGACTGCACCTACCTCCAGCCCATCAGTCCCGGTAAATAAAGCA
>CAYRJT010000190.1:0-5579 GCA_964424675.1 uncultured Lachnospiraceae bacterium | reverse complement strand
TCTTGCAAAGGCTATCGAATCTGGGGAGATTCATAGGGATAGATCAGGACGACGCGGCGCTTCAAGCCGCCGGAAGTCGTCTGAAGGAATTTGAAACGACAAGGAATATCACTTACATCAGAAGCAATTACTGCAACATCCGAGAAGAACTGCAGCATGTTGGAATCGACAGGGTAGACGGGATTGTACTGGATCTTGGAGTATCCTCCTACCAGATAGACACCGTAGAGAGAGGCTTTAGCTATAAGGAAGACGCACCTCTTGATATGAGGATGGACAGAAGAAATGAAATGACGGCAAAGGATATCATCAATGGTTACTCTGAGATGGAGCTTTACCGTATCATCAGAGATTATGGCGAGGATCAGTTCGCCAAAAATATCGCAAAACACATCGTAAAAGCCAGAGAACAAAAAGAAATCACATCGACAGGGGAACTGGTAGAGGTTATTAAGGCAGCAATACCGATGAAGGTTCAAAAGACGATGGGACATCCGGCAAAAAAAACATTTCAGGCAATTCGCATTGAACTCAATCAGGAATTGGATGTATTACGGGATACACTGGATGATATGATTACACTGTTGAAACCGGGAGGAAGAATCTGCATTATTACGTTTCACTCTCTGGAAGACAGGATCGTCAAAACGATTTTCAAAAAAAATGAAAATCCCTGTACGTGTCCACCGGATTTTCCAGTATGTATATGTGGCAATGTATCAAAAGGACGAGTGGTCACTAGAAAGCCGATTCTTCCGAGTGAAGCGGAAATGGAAGAAAACAGCCGGTCAAAGAGCGCAAAACTGAGGGTATTTGAACGGAATGATCAGTAAGTCTCTTTTGTGAAGGGATAGAAATAAGGGGGAGGTTGCAGCATGGCAACAAGACGTCAAGGAAGACAAACTTCATACAGAAGAGACACCTATGTAGATGGAAATACAGTCAGAAAGGTACAGCCGGAATATATACCTGCCGGAGAGAGAACCAAAGCACCCAAAAGACTGAGTAATACCACCAGAAAAAATCGGGATAAGGCAGCGAACATGAATCCGGGGTATATTTTGTTTCTGACGCTGGCAATGATTGTCACAGGCTATTTTTGTATTCAGTATTTGCAGTTGCAGTCCGATATAACAAATAGAGTCAAAAACATTGCTGTCCTGGAGAGCCGCTACAATGAACTCAAAACGGAAAATGATGAAACGGAGAGCAGAATCAAGGGCTCTGTCGGAATCGAAACCATTAAGAAGCAGGCTATGGATGAACTGGGCATGCAGTATGCGAAGGAAGATCAGATTGTCACATATAACAGCGAAGAGGGCGACTATGTGAGACAATATATCGATATAGATGAGTAGGAGATTATTTCGTTGAAACGCAGAGAACGAGAAGGGGAACAACAGCAGAAATTTTCTATTAAAATGCAAAAGAAGCTGGTAGTACTGTTTATATTGGTACTGGCGGCTTTTGCTGCGTTAAATCTTCGCCTGATGAAAATCAGCAGAAACGATGGCGAAAAGTATAAGAAACAGGTTTTGTCGCAGCAAAAATATGACAGTATCACGTTACCGGCCAAGCGCGGTGATATTGTAGACCGAAAAGGATCTAAAATAGCAGTCAGCGAAAAAGTATATAATATTGTCATTGATACAAAAGCCATGACGGCAGAGGAAGGAAAGTATCTGGAGACATCACTCCGGACGCTGCTGCAGTCAGGAGCAAAGTTTGAGTATACAGAGGAAGAGATTAGAAATTATATGGTCAACAATCCGACGTCCCAGTATCGCATCGTGGCAAAGAAACAGCCTTATGACAACGTCAGCTCCCTGATGGAAATTCTGGCAGACACAACAGAGTATCCGGATGTGAAGGGTATCTGGCTGGAAAATGATTATCAGAGAAGGTATCCGTATGATACACTGGCGTGCGATGTGATTGGATTCGTACAGGGTGATAATCTCGGAACCTATGGACTCGAAGAGTATTATAATGATCGTCTGAACGGAATCAACGGGAGAGAGTACGGTTATCTGAATGACGATGAGAATCTCGAACGGACCATCAAGCCGGCTGAGGATGGACAAACCCTCGTGACGACATTAGATGTCAATATACAGAGCATTGTAGAAAAACATATTCTTGCATTTAATGAAGAACATAAGGATGAGTTCCGCGAGGGCGAAGGAAGTTCTAATACAGGTGTCATTATCATGGATCCTAACAACGGAGAAGTACTGGCTATGGCCAGCTATCCGGTCTATGACCTGAATCATCCACGCGACTTATCCAGAATCAGGCTTCCTGAGGAAGAAACGCCTGCAGATACAGAAAATACAGACGGAACAACGCCTGCAGACGATTCAGAGGGAACAGACGAAGACACTGCTCCTGAAGGAGACGGAGCCAATCCTGAACATGCAGGAGAAACCGGAAATGATGAGTTAGCTGACATTGCAGCAGAACGTGGAGACAGTGTATCGGATAACGCGGTCAAAGAAATGACAGCGGAAGAGAAAGCGGCAAAAGCAAAAGAGGATGCACAAATGGAAGCTCTGGCAGCTCTCTGGAAGAATTTCTGCATCTCTGATACCTATGAGCCGGGCTCTACAGCAAAGCCGTTTACAATCGCGGCAGGACTGGAGACGGGCGAGCTTACCGGAAATGAAACCTATGAATGCACTGGTGTCATGGAAGTGGGCGATCACAAGATTCACTGTAATAACAGACTCGGACACGGCACACTGACTCTGACCGGAGCGATAGAACAGTCCTGTAACGTGGCCTTGATGAAGATCGGTGCGACAATTGGCCGCTCTACATTTGTGAAATATAATAAATTATTTAATTTTGGGCTAAAGACCAATATCGATTTGACTGGTGAGACGCTGACAACGACAGTTGTATTTGATGAGTCCACCATGACACCGACTGACCTTGCAATCGGTTCCTTCGGACAGGGCTTTAATGCGACGATGATACAGATGATCACAGGCTTCTGCTCTCTGATCAATGGCGGTGAATATTATCAGCCGCATATGGTCAGTGAGATTCTGACGGCAGACGGAGCCACGGTAGAGGTCATAGAGCCTCGCGTGCTGAAGCAGACTATTTCATCTGAAACATCAGATAAAATCAGAGAAATGTGTGTCAGTGCAGTAGTCAACGGTACAGGTCACAGCGCACGTCCTGCAGGCTATCTGATCGGTGGCAAGACTGGAACAGCAGAAAAGTATCCGCGTGGAACAGAGAACTATGTTGTTTCTTTTATCGGATTTGCTCCGGCAGAAAATCCTCAGCTTGCTATTTATGTTGTCATTGATGAACCGAATGTAGCCTATCAGCCAAATGCAAAGTATGCAACTGTACTGGCCAAGGATATCCTGACAGAGGTTCTGCCCTATATGAAGATTTATCAGACAGAGACACTGACCGAGGAAGAACAGGCAGCACTGGCGGAGTCTCAGCAGAACTTCTCAGCCGGAGCATCTGGAGAACAGACAACCCCGACACCGGCTCCAGAGGAAAATCCAGAGGAAACAGAAGGGGATGCATCCGGAGAGCAAACGACCCCGACACCAACACCAGCTCCCGAAATCCAGTATGATCCAGCAACAGGATATCCGATTGATCCATCTACCGGACTTGTCCTGGATCCTCAGACCGGTCAGCCGATTGATACGACTGTTTCGGACCTGCAGGGTCTGTAATGAGAACTGATATTGAAGGAATATACATAACCTTGTAAGAATGTTAATAAGTTATTATAACAGCTCTTACGAGGTATTGTATGTTAAGGAATAAAACAGCATACAGAAAAAAGATTGTATTTTACACATGTGCCTGTACAATTGCACTGCTGATTCTGACAGGGCGTCTGACGTATCTGATGATCTGCTGCTCGGATTATTATACGAGTGAGGCACAGGCGCTGCATGAACGGGAACGGGATATCAAGGCAGCACGCGGCAGGATATTGGACCGGAATGGAGAGGTACTTGCAGCAAACCGTACGGTCTGCACGGTATCCGTTATACATAGTCAGATCAGAGAACCTGAGAAGGTGATCGCAATGCTTTCACAACTGCTGAATCTTTCAGAAGAGTCAGTTAGAAAAAGAGTGGAAAAGGTATCTTCGATTGAACGGGTCAAGGCCAATGTTGATAAGAAAACAGGAGATGCCATCCGCCTGTGTAATTTATCGGGTGTTAAGGTAGATGAGGATTATAAACGCTACTATCCATATGAGGAATGCGCTTCGAAGGTTCTGGGCTTCACAGGTGGTGACAATCAGGGAATCATTGGACTGGAAGTCATCTATGAGGAGTATCTGAAAGGAAAAAACGGCAAGATACTGGCGCTGACAGATGCAAGAGGCGTGGAACTGCCGGAGGCAGGTGAGGACCGGATAGAACCGGTAGATGGAAACAATCTGCGTATCAGCATGGATATCAATATCCAGAAGTATGCACAGCAGATCGCTGAAAAGGCCATGATACAAAAGCAGGCAGACAGCGTGAGCGTGATTGTGATGAATCCATCTGACGGGGAAGTGCTGTCGATGGTCAATGTTCCGGAGTTCAATCTGAATGAACCCTATGTACTGCAGATGGATACCACGGGACTGAACGCAGATGAACAGCAGGATCTTTTGAATCAGATGTGGCGTAACGGCTGTATGAATGATACCTATGAGCCAGGCTCGACGTTTAAGATCATCACGGCAGCTGCGGGCTTTGAGGCAGGAGCTGTCACCCTGGACGACGGATTTCACTGTCCCGGCTATACAGTAGTGGAAGATCGCAGGATCCGGTGTCACAAAATTGCAGGTCATGGCTCGCAGACATTTTTGCAGGCGACCATGAATTCCTGTAATCCGGTCTTTGTTGCAGTGGGACTTAGAATCGGAGCCAATGATTTCTATGATTATTTTAGAAAGTTCGGACTGCTGCAGAAAACGGGAATCGATTTGCCGGGAGAAGCAGGCACGATCATGCATCAAAAGGAAAATATCGGGCTTGTAGAGCTGGCAACCGTATCCTTCGGTCAGTCTTTTCAGATCACACCGATCCAGCTGGCAACAACAGTCAGTTCCATCGTAAACGGTGGAACCAGAGTCACCCCTCATTTTGCAATGGAGGTCCTGGATCAGGATCAAAAGATCGTCAAGGAATTTCAATATCAGGATGGTGGCAGGATCATATCGCCTGAGACCTCTGAAAAAATGCAGTATATGCTGGAAAAAGTCGTATCAGAAGGCACCGGAAGGAATGCAGCTGTACCGGGATATTTGATTGGAGGAAAAACTGCAACGAGTCAGACACTGCCGAGGGGGAGCGGAAAATATATATCCTCGTTTATCGGGTTCGCACCGACAGACGATCCGCAGGTTCTGGTATTGCTGATTATTAATAACCCAAAGGGAATTTATTATGGGGGAACGATAGCAGCACCGCTCGTAAGGGAATTGTTTGAGAATATCCTTCCGTACCTGCAGATTGAGAAACAAGTCGAAATACCCCAAAATACAGAAGAATAAAGCGGTTGATAAATTTGAGGAAAAGTCTTATACTATCCTAGGC
>CAYRJT010000189.1:0-5581 GCA_964424675.1 uncultured Lachnospiraceae bacterium | reverse complement strand
TGATTTTAAATAAACTACTTGAATGGAAGAATTCACCATACCGCAAGCCGCTTATTCTAAAGGGAGTTCGCCAGGTTGGAAAGACATGGATCCTTAAGGAATTTGGCAGACGTTATTATGAAAACATAGCTTATTTTAACTTTGATGAGAACGAGGAATATAAGCAATTTTTTGAGACGACAAAAGATGTGGATCGAATTCTGCAAAACCTGATATTGGCTAGTGGACAAAAAATTGTGCCTGAAAATACATTGATTATTTTCGACGAAGTACAAGATTGTCCTAAGGTCATTAACTCCATGAAGTACTTTTGTGAAAATGCTCCGCAGTATCACATTGCCTGTGCCGGCTCACTGCTTGGTATTGCATTGGCGAAGCCTTCATCATTTCCAGTGGGTAAGGTTAACTTTATGCAGGTTGATCCAATGAATTTCACAGAGTTCCTGCTTGCTAATGGAGATGAGAATCTGGCAAAGTATTTGGAAAGCGTGGATACCATTGAGCCGATTCAGGATGCTTTTTTTAACCCGCTTTACGAAAAACTGAAGATGTACTATGTAACCGGTGGTATGCCGGAGTCTGTGCTGATGTGGACAGAAGCGAGGGACGTATCTGCCATGCAGGAAGCTTTGTCAGGAATCATTGGTGCCTATGAGAGAGACTTTGCCAAGCATCCTGATATCAGCGAGTTCCCAAAGATTACTATGATATGGAAGTCGGTACCATCTCAACTGGCAAGAGAGAATAAGAAATTTATCTACAAGGTTGTCAAAGAAGGTGCAAGAGCCAGAGAATACGAGGATGCCCTGCAATGGTTAGTGGATGCCAGATTAGTGCATAAAATTTATCGTAGTACCGCACCGGGCTTACCAATTGCGGCCTATGACGATCTGTCAGCCTTTAAAATTTATTTGGTGGATGTGGGTCTGCTTCGTCGTCTGGCACAGCTGGCTCCAACGGCTTTTGGGGAAGGCAACCGGCTTTTTACCGAGTTCAAGGGGGCGTTAACTGAGAACTTTGTGCTTCAGACTTTGATTACGCAGTTTGAAGTTCTGCCGCGATATTGGAGTAGGAACAATCCACCTTATGAAGTGGACTTCCTGATTCAGCGCGATAATGATATTTTCCCGGTGGAGGTGAAGTCCGGAGTCAACACTACCGGTAAGAGCTTGAAAAAATTCAAAGAGTTGTTTCCGGATCAGGTAAAGCTTCGGGTTAGATTTTCTTTGGACAATCTCAAAATGGATGATGATATGCTGAACATTCCATTATTCATGGCGGATCAAGCAGATCGATTAATAGGATTGGCACTAGAACGGCTCAAGGAACGTGAGTAGAAGAACAAAAAAGTAGTACCGTGAATTGCCATTTAATGATATGATTACGAAAGATAATAGAAGGCAAGGGGTTTTATATGAGTCATGTGATATTACAAAGGACTATGGATTTGTCTCCACAATCGATAGATGAAATTTCAGAGCAATTAGAGGAGACGTTGTCTACAGCATCGATTTCGATGGACAGACGGATGCAGCTTAGAATACGGCTGTCCATTGAGGAAGTGCTGCTAAGATGGCGTGATGCATTGGGAGAGCAGGCAATCTGCACACTGATCATTAAAAAGCGTATGGGTATTCCACAGATCAATCTGTCGGTTTCGGGTGAGAGGGTAGATCCACGAGAAGCCTCTGCAGAGTATTCCGCTGACGAACAGGCGGTACAGAAGAGCTTGCTGACGATGCTTGGACTTACGCCGCAATATGAATACACAAATGGCACCAATACGTTGCTGTTTCGCTTATCCAAAAAGAAGAAGAACCCGGTTGTGACGTTACTGTTGCTCATCGCTGCAGCCGTAATCTGCGGAATCGCAGGGCAATATGCCCCGGCGGGTCTGAAAGCCTTCCTGACAAATGATCTGGTGGAACCTGTTTTTTCAGCTTTCCTGCGCATCCTTTCTACGCTTGCCGGACCTATGATGTTTCTGTCAGTGGTATGGGGTGTATACAATATTGGCGATACGGCCTTGCTTGGACGCATTGGCGGTAAAATGGTCAGACGATTTATTGCAGCATTATTTTTGATTTCATTGATTGCGATCTTATTAAATATCGGACTCTATAGCGTACAGATGATACCGAGTGTGTCAGGTGAGAATTCTGCTTTTGGAGATATTCTTAGATTGCTTCTGAGCATCATTCCTTCTAATATTGTGGAGCCATTTTATACCGGGAATGCCATGCAGATTGTTTTTTGCTCTCTCTGTATCGGTGTAGCCATGCTGGCACTGTCACACAAGACGACCGTTCTGGCCCAAATGATAGAACAGACCAATTACGTAGTGCAGTTAATCATGGATGTCATAGCAGAACTGGTACCGGTGTTTATCTTCTGCAGTGTGTTAAGCTTTACCCTTTCGGGTGATTTGATGGTGTTGGCAAGTACGCTTCGTTTTTTAATTTACTTTGCTGTGACGCTCCTTGTGCTGTGCTTCTTATTTTGTATTTCACTTGGATTTCGTCATCATATCAGTCCCTTCAAGTTGATTCGCAAGGTCAATGCAACATTGGTGATTGCAATCACGACTGCATCCTCCGCGGCTGCATTTTTAACGAATCTGGAGGACTGTAAGAAACGTCTGGGTATCGACAGCCGACTGGTAAATCTGGGCATACCACTTGGACAGGTACTGTTTAAGGTTGGAGATGCGACACTTTCCATTGTCATAGCTCTGTTTATGGCGGACTTATACGGGATTCCAATCAGTGTTCAGTTTCTGCTCATTACGCTGATCATAGCACCGATTCTGTCGATTGCTTCACCTACAATTCCGGGCGGCTCTCTCACGGTCTTTACTATTTTATTCAATCAGCTTGGGATTCCGTTAGAAGCTGTCGCACTGGCCACAGTCATCAACACAATTGTAGATTTTCCTGTAACAGCTGCCAATCTTTTCTGTCTGCAGATGGAGCTTGGTGTGATTGCGGGCAATCTGAATATGTTGGATGAGAAAAAGATGGTTGATGATGTATCAGCGTCTCATTGCTGATATGACATTTAGGGTGGAATGTTGACATTTGCGGTGAAAAACTTGATTTTTTTTAGAAAAATGATAAAATGAAACTTATATGAGATGAAATCGGAGGATGTTATGAAAAAGAAATTGCTCAAATTGATCGTATCAAGCTTTAGTTTTGTATTAGCCTGTTTCCTAAATCCCCTATGTGTTAAAGCAGAATGTACTGTACCATCCCAGACGCTGTCAATGCCGCGGGAGATTGTGATATTGAATGAGGGAGGCCTGCCGCAGAATATCAATGTGATTAAATCCATTGACAATCTCACTTATATTAATATCCCTGCTGAGAATAAGGTGTTTCAATTTACCAACCCCGGCAATTCTAACCTGGGGAAAGGGGCACCGATTTATTTGAATGGTAACTTTAATGGTGTTACGATGCAGGCTAATGATTCGTTATTTGTTGCGAATAATAGTAATATCACCAGCCTTACCACCACAAGCGATGCTGTTGAGATAAGCGGGAGCAGTAAAGTAGGCAGCTTAAAAGCACCTAATGCTAGCACTGTTAAGATTTCAGATTCTGCAGGTGTCAGTATGGTCTATGCGCCAAATGCAAGCGTTATCATATCGGAAGGCGCTTGTATTGGCACTCCAATCAACAATGTGATTGGCAGTAAAATCGAAGTCAATCATGGCTCCGGCTATACTCCGGTTGTTACAGCAGACTCTTTAAAAGAAGAAATGGATATTATATGTATGTATGTTAAGCAATACTATATGAGGACGGGAGAGTTGACGCCCAATGAACAGTCACATATTACTGCTCTTCTTAAGCTCATGTTAGAACATATAGCCACATACAATTCAATGCATGCGGATAGTCGATTTGGTGCTTTAAATACGACGCTGACTGATATGCTTCGTGAATTAGAGAGTGGAAGAGTAAATGGTGCAGTCCTTTTTAACTCGTTCTATATAAAGTATGGAATCAGCCAGAGATTTAACATGATTTATGAACAGGATTGCCAGAAGAAGAAGGAAGAATTCAATCCTGATCCGGTTCTGAAGAAATCGACAGATGAAACAGAGGTTACTGTGGTGAATAACGATGCAGCAGTGGTTGTCCCACAGCCGACACCTGCTCCGACACCGGAACCAGAGCATGAACCGGTACCGTAATAATTAAAGCAAAAATATGGGAAATAACTAACGTTAGAGCTATAACAATTTATGCCTATATAGAATCAAATTCAAGCGAGCCTGAACATGAAGTTTTCAGGCTCGCTTTGTGAGATTAAGGCATGGCAGGAGATTAAGGCATGGCAGGAGATTAAGGCATGTCAGGAGATTAAGGCATGTCAGGAGATTAAGGCATGTCAGGAGATTAAGGCAGATTTGGACAAGTGCTATCTGCAAATGCACCTGAATTTCCAAATGAGCGAAGGATAGTGGCTTCCCAAGGTGAGATTGGATAAGTGTATGTGTACAAATGTGGAATAGTTTCCAAAAAAGACGTAGCAAGCTATCAATTGTGGAAGCTATTATGCATTTGGGGGGTGTCTGTTGTCCAAAACAAGCTTCAATGAACTTGATGGGAGTGTCATTTGGAAGATATACAAGCTTCCCGCGACTGTAATTGTCCAAAAGACAGGAGATACCTGCCGCGAAACTTTCAGGGTATTGAAATGATTAAATAAGTATAAACTTTATGATAATGGATTGACATACAGGACTGTTCGACGTATGATGATTCGTACACGAACTATTTCGTTCTATAAAAAGATATCGAAAAAATACCGCTCCGCCAAGGATCGTATTGCGGAGGAGATGAAAGGAAAGCATCATCATGGAACTGAAGCAGTCTTTTGGCAATCAGCTGCGCATCCTGACCAATTCGATTCGGCATGCAAGTCACATGCAGAATAAGGATGCACTGAATCAGGATATTACTATGCTGCAGATGGGAATTCTCGGGCATCTGATGAAGCATCAGGGGAAACCGGTGTTCCAAAAGGATATTGAGGAGCATATAGAGATTGGCAGATCTACACTCAGCGAGGTCATCAATGTGATGGAAAAGAATGACCTTTTAAAGAGGATTCCTTCGAAGGCAGATGGCAGGTACAGAGAACTGGTGATGACAGACAGGGGAAGAGAAATCGGAGGGAGATTCGCCAAGGGAGCAGAGCAATTCAATGAACAGCTCTGTACCGGAATTTCAGATGACGAATTAAAGATATGCTTAGACATAATAGAGAGGATGACAGAGAATGTTAAAAACATTAGGGGCACAAATTAAAGAATTCAAGAAGGTATCCCTGCTGACACCGGTATGCATGATCGGTGAGGTCATTATGGAGATGATTATACCACTTATGATGGCTTCTATTATTGATGATGGTGTAGAGGCAGGAAACATGGGACATATCTATGCAGTAGGGGCATGGATGGTACTCGCGGCGGCACTGGGACTCACGTTCGGTGTACTGGGAGGAAAGTTCGGAGCGAAGGCATCTACCGGCTTCGCGCGTAACCTGAGAAAGGCAATGTATGACAACA
>CAYRJT010000188.1:0-5594 GCA_964424675.1 uncultured Lachnospiraceae bacterium | reverse complement strand
CTCTCAGTAGTAGATGCACAGAATATGAGCAATGATGATGCTTTTCTTGCAATCTATGGATCTAATCAGCATTCTGCAGAAGCTTTGATTACAGCTGATGAGAATCTTGGAAAAGTAGGCCCGGATGGAATCATCGGTGTGGGATTTGATGCCGGCACTTTGATTAAGAGCGCAGTAAAGAGTGGAAAGCTTGCAGGAGCAATCACACAGGATCCTATGAATATGGGACGTAAGACAGTGGAACTCGCAGTCAAGGCAGCTAAGGGAGAGACTGTAGAGGACGTAGATACAGGATGTCAGTGGTACACGGCAGATAATATGGACGATCCGGACATTGCTCCGAATCTGTATGATTAAGGAAGGCTGGAAATGAGAGAAATCGCTACCGGTTTGCAGCATATCGGTATTCCGACACCTTGCTATAGAGAGTCTTTGGAATTCTATAAGAAAATCGGGTTTTGTATTCAGTATGAAACCCAGCTGCCGGATACCAAGGACAGGGTTTCCTTTTTGAAGCTCAATGGTCTGACCGTTGAATTGTATGAAAACAGGGGAATCATGCGTGAAGCAGGGCCGATTGATCATATTTGTATAGATGTGGTTGATATTAAACTGGCCTATACGTATATCTGCAAGATGGACTGCATCATTCTGGATCAGGAGATACGGCAGCTTCCTTTTTGGGAGCGGGGAATACAATTCTTTACGATTATGGGTCCAAATCATGAAAAGATAGAGTTTTGTCAAAGATTATAATTTATCATGCTTACGAATCCGGGGGATACTGCACGAGTCAAATCGCTGTCAGTATCCTTCGGATATTTGCTTGTTTTTTCATTTGAAATTTCATATACTGAGAGAATATAATAATAGGAAATAGCTTGCAGAGACTATGAAGCAGATAGAAGAGATGCAGTATCATCTGATGTTTCATAAAGAAGGATATAAGAATGATAGTATATGTCATTGAAAAAGAATGTGAAGGTTAGGAAGTTTTAAAATGAGAATTGACAGAACAAAGGCGATGGCGGCATTTGAGGAATACACATCGCATTATAACATCAGTGATGACAAGATCAGATTGAAGATCGAACATACAAAGAGAGTGAATCAGCTTTGCGAACAGATTGCTGTTGAAATCGGGCTGGAAGAGGGAGATATCGATATTGCGTGGCTGCTCGGACTGCTGCATGATGTGGGCAGGTTTGAACAGATCAAGAGATATGGAACCTTCAAGGATTCGGACTCTGTAGATCATGCGAACTTCGGAGCGGACATTTTATTTGTGGATGGAAAGATCAGAGACTATATTGAGGATGCTTCTGAGGATGCACTTCTGGAGCTTGCTATCCGGGCGCATAGTGCCTATCGCATTCCGGAAGGATTAAGCAAACGTGAGCAGATGTTCTGCAACATCCTGCGGGATGCTGATAAAATTGACATCATCAGGGTCAACACAGAATTTCCACTGGAAGAGGTTTATAATGTGACCACTGAAGAACTGGAAACTGCGGCTATCACGCCTGCAGTCATGGAGAGCTTCTACGAGGAACATGCTGTACTGCGCTCTTTGAAAAGAACACCGGCAGATAACGTGGTTGGTCATGTCTCACTTGTCTATGAACTTGTCTATCCAGTTAGTGTCAGGATAATGAAGGAACAGGGCTTTCTTGAGAAACTGATGGATTTTCAATCCAGGAATCCGGCGACCATCAGGCAGATGAAAGAAATACGCGGGTACTTGCAGAAGTATTTAGAAAAATAATCAATGGCAGGAGCATCTATCAGAAATGATGGGTGCTTTTTTTGACGTTGCAGGCTTTTCGATTGCTTCTTATAGTTCCATTTTTAATCAAGGGTGGATTTTGGACAAGAAGCATGCTTCATGAGTGCATGCAATTCCAAAACAGCATATGTGAAATGTCTTGCTATGCTGCTTTGGACAGTAGAAACCTCACAACTTGAGTACAAATTCCAAAGAAACAAGATTACATCATTTCTTTGGAATCTGAGTCAACAATATCCTAATCGACTTATCCAAGATCAGAATAATTTACATCTGAATGTATCGGAAATAAAATATTTTTTTAATTGACTTAGGGGTTACCCCACGGTTTAAATTAGAGACGAATTGGGAAAAACTATAAATGGAGGTAATAAATATGAAAGACAGAATGAAAGAAATGATTGCTGAATATTTGGGAAAGGATGCAGCAACGATTGCAACGAATGTGACGTTTACAGATATGGGAATTGATTCTCTGGATATCGCTGAGCTTGTTATGCAGATGGAAGATGAATTTGGCTGCAGCATCGAGATGTCTCAGGAAATCAATACAATTGACGCACTGGCAGAGTACATCGAGAGCAACAAATAGGAGCGGGCCATGATAAAAAGTGAACTTTGTGAAGTACTTGGAATCAAGTATCCGGTTATTCAGGGCGGCATGGCGTGGATTGCGGATGCGACACTTGCAGCAGCAGTCTCTAACGCGGGTGGTCTTGGAATGATTTCTGCCATGAACTCAAATGGAGAACAGATCAGGGAACAGATCCATAAAGCAAAGAAACTGACAGATAAACCTTTTGGAGTCAACATCATGCTGATGAGTCCGTTCGTGAAGGAAGCCGTAGACGTGGTCTGTGAGGAACATGTGGCAGTTGTATCGACAGGAGCGGGAAACCCGTCAGCCTATATGCAGCAGATGATCGATGCCGGAATCAAGGTGATGCCGGTCGTACCGTCTGTAGCACTCGCCAGAATGGCAGAGAAAAAGGGCGCCGTAGCAGTGGTCGCAGAGGGCGGAGAGTCCGGCGGACATGTTGGTGACCTGACAACGATGACGCTGGTACCACAGGTGGCAGATGCCGTGAACATTCCGGTTGTGGCAGCAGGCGGTATTGCTGACGGCAGAGGAATGGCGGCAGCACTGATGCTCGGTGCATGTGGCATCCAGATGGGTACGCGTTTTCTGACGGCAGAGGAATGTCCGGTACATGAGAATTATAAAGAAAAGGTATTAAAAGCGAAGGATATAGAAACACTTGTAACCGGAAAACGTCTGGGACACCCGGTACGTTCACTCAAAACACCTTTTTCTAAGATGTTTTTCCAGAAGGAATATGATTCCTCAGTCACCAATGAGGAACTGGAGCAGATGGGAGCAGGATCGTTGCGTATGGCAGCAATGGAAGGCAATGTAGAGAAGGGCTCCTTCATGTGCGGTCAGATCGCGGGCATGGTGACGGAACGTGGAACCTGTGCAGAGATTATTAAGAATATTACTGCTGAGGCAGAACTCATATTAAAGGGAGCAGACAAATGGGTAAAATAGCATTTCTGATGACAGGCCAGGGTGCACAGAAGGTTGGCATGGGCAAGGATCTGTATGAAAATGAGGCGGCGGCAAAAGCCGTTTTCGATATGGGTGAGAGACTGCGCCCTGGTACATTGACACAGTGCTTCTCTTCAGACCAGGAGACTTTGACCCAGACACAGAATACACAGCCATGTCTGTATCTGATGGATCTTGCCTGCGCAAGGGTTCTCGATGCACATGGAATTCATGCAGATATGACAGCCGGATTTTCTCTTGGAGAAATTGCTGCACTTGCATATGCAGATGTATTGACGGATGAAGATGCATTCAGACTTGTTAAGGTCAGAGGCGAGAAGATGGCAGAGTGCGCTGAGAGACATCCGGGTTCTATGGCAGCTGTACTGCGCTTGAGAGCTGAACAGGTTGAGAATTTGTGTGAATCCTATGAGGACGTGTATCCTGTGAATTATAACTGTCCGGGACAGACGGTCGTGGCGGGAGCAAAGGAGCAGATCGCAGACTTTTCGGAGAAAGTGAAGGAAGCAGGCGGCAGAGCAATGCCACTTGCAGTGAGCGGTGCTTTTCATACTCCTTATATGCAGGATGCAACAGAAGCTCTGCACAAGTACTTATTGGAATTACAGGTAAAATCGCCGTCAATTCCATTGATTTCAAATACGACAGCAGCACCGTATCCGACAGAGGGACAGGAGATCCTCCGCCTGATCGCAAAACAGGCATCGAACAGTGTGAAGTGGGAGAGGACTTTAAGATATATGCAGTCCTGCGGAGTGGATACATTCATTGAAGTCGGAGCAGGAACAACGTTAAGCGGGCTTGTGAAAAAGACGCTGACAGATGTGAAAATTATGAATGTGACAAATGTGGAGAGTCTGCAGTATGTGATAGAAGAATTAGCCGCAGACAGGCAATAAACCTGCCGGACAACAGAGGGCAGTGAAGTAAAAAGTGTGAAATATGAAGTAAAAATGCATGGAATAAAAATATGAATGAAATATATCAAAGAAACATGAAATAAAGAAACATGAAATAAAGAAACATGAAATGAAGAAACGAAGAAGCATGAAACAAAGAAACATGAAACAAAGAAACATGAATGCATGATGTATGAATGCAGTTGGGAAAGGCGGCAGAAAATGCTTGACGGAAAAGTAGCCTTGGTTACAGGCGGAACAAGAGGAATCGGCAGAGCCATTGCACTGAAGCTTGCAGCTGAGGGCGCAGACGTTGCGGTGTTCGCAACAAAGGAAAATGATGCATCAAAAGCCATCGTAGAGGAAATTGAAGCACTTGGCCGTAAGGCAGCTTTCTTTGTATGTAATGTAGCAGATGCAGAACAGGTCAACACTGCGGTAGCCGGAGTTGTCGGGCAGTTTGGCAGAATTGATATTTTGGTGAACAATGCAGGAATTACAAAGGATATGCTGCTCTTACAGATGAAGGAAGAAGATTTTGACAGTGTAGTGGATGTGAATCTGAAGGGTTGCTTTCATATGATTAAGGCATGTATCCGTCCGTTTGTGAAACAGCGGTACGGCAGGATCATCAATATCAGCTCTGTAGTCGGAATGATGGGCAATGCAGGTCAGACAAATTATGCAGCTTCCAAGGCAGGCATCATCGGACTGACGAAAAGTGTAGCGAAGGAGTATGCCTCCAAGGGAATCACCTGCAATGCAGTTGCCCCGGGTTACATTCAGACCGAGATGACCGGAGCACTCTCAGAGCAGGCAGCGGAAGCTATCCTCAGACAGATCCCCATCAAACGCTACGGAACCCCAGAGGATGTCGCAAATGCAGTCAGCTTCCTAGCCGCAGACACCGCCTCCTACATCACCGGAGAGGTAATCAAGGTAGATGGTGGGATGTATATATAGAGAAGTAGCGCCGGAATCGAAGATTCCGTGTGCATCGCTTCGGAGAAGCGCTGGTTGAGAACGAAGTGAGCAATCAGATGGTGGGATGTATGAGTAGGAAAAAGCGCCGGATTCGAAATTATGTCAACCAACAGACTGATTTTGGACAACAGCATAGCTCAAACGCAATCAACAATCCAAACTTGGCAGGAATCAGGAATGAAGTAGCCCATTTTGGACAAGACAAACTTCAGAGAGGTACAGAAATTCCAATTTCTCTGTAGAACCACAAATATTTGGAATTTAGTATGCTATTGAGAAGTTTCCTTGTCCAAACCAGCAAGAATTTGAAAATAATATGAGTGATTTGGAAGACTTGGTAGGTTTAGAGGAAGCC
>CAYRJT010000187.1:0-5632 GCA_964424675.1 uncultured Lachnospiraceae bacterium | reverse complement strand
TCATAACGGGCAGCCCGGAGACGTGATCGTACTCGCGGGTAAGGGACATGAAGACTATCAGGAAATCAAGGGACAGAAGTATCCGATGGATGAAAGAGATATCATTCAGGATATTTTATCGAGTGATCTTTAATTACTCGTGTCTGAGTGCTTCAATCGGACTCAGATGTGCCGCTTTTTTTGCCGGATAGATACCAAAGAAGATACCGACGGCAGAGGAAAACAGACTGGCTATAATCACTGTAGAGGGCTCTACCTTGGCACTGCATTCTATAAAGTCAAGCGAGGTCAGCAGATTACAGATCCCGACTGCACCGAATACACCAAGAACAATACCGATCACACCACCAACCAATGTGATCATTGCAGCTTCTGACAGGAACTGCATCATGATCGCATTTGTTTTTGCCCCAAGCGCTTTTCTGATACCGATTTCACGTGTGCGTTCCGTAACGGAAACAAGCATGATGTTCATAACACCGATACCGCCGACTAACAGGGCAATCGAAGCGACAAATACAACGAAAACAGTGATACCGTCCAGTACGGTGGTAATGGTAGAGATCTGATCATTCAGGTCCTGCAGTACAAAATATCCTTCGCCACGGGCATCATACCGTGCTTCCAGCAGATTGATGGTAGCAGTGTAAATTTCCTTGGAATACTGGGCACTTTCACCGATGATATAGGCACCGCCGAATGATTCTACCCAAAATCCAAATGAAGAACCAAATACAGTATATGGTATTTCAATAGAGTAACGTGTGTCGGCACCGGTCATCATATTTAACATGGCAGATGAAGAATCCTGTCTGATACCGATGACTTCTAGCTGTGTAGACAGTCCATAGAGCGTGACATCAACAGGCATGCCAATGATGTTGTCGGTTGTACCAAACAGTGCTTTTGCACCGGCTTCACTGAGGACACAGACTTTCTCAGCGGCATCAACATCGTCTTTTGTGAAGTAGGCACCTTTGATGATCGGTTCCTTCATCATGAATTCATAACCGGCCATACCACCTTTTACGATCGCCTCTTTATCCCCTCCCTTTGCACCTGTCACAGTTCCATAATGCCAATACTCAGGAGTGACTGCTTTCACATGAGGAACCTTTTCTTCGATTGCTTCAAAATCTTCGGGAGTCAGTTCAATCATATTATCCTTTTGCTTTTTTTCATCCAAATAGACGTAAAGCTGACCACCCATGAAATCTTTCAGGGTATCATCAATACTGCCTTTGATTCCGTTACCAATGGATATGATCATGATGACGGAGGAAATACCGATGATGATGCCGAGCATGGTCAGAAGGGAACGTCCCTTATTACTCTTCAGGTTTTTCAATGCCATTTTAATATATTCAAATATCTGAGTCATTACATTTCCTCGATTCCGGTTCAGTGTTACTCATGTCTCAATGCTTCAATCGGACTTAACTTTGCTGCCTTCTTAGCCGGATAGATACCAAAGAAGATACCAACGGCAGAAGAGAAGACGCTTGCAACCAATACAGTTGAAAATGTTACCTTGGCAGAACATTCCAGTACCTTCAGCGATGTCAGCAGACTGCATATTCCGAAGGCTCCGAGAACACCTAGAAAGATACCGATGATACCTCCTACAAGAGTAATCATAGCCGCCTCGGCAAGAAACTGTGTCATAATGGCATTTGTTTTTGCTCCAAGCGCTTTTCTGATACCGATTTCCTGTGTGCGTTCTGTAACGGAAACAAGCATGATATTCATAACGCCAATACCGCCTACCAGTAGTGAAATAGAAGCGACAAATACTATGAAAATTGTAATATAGGATAAAATATCCAGAATCTGTCCGAGCGAATCATCTGAGTTGTTAATGATAAAAAATCCTTCTCCGCGGACATCATATCTGGCTTCCAGAATTTTCACAACAGAAGTACTGATTGTCTTCGAATATTCGGGCGCCTCGGAGAAGATAAAGAAGCTGTCGAACTCATCCATTTCCCATCCAAAGAGCGTTGACATCATGGTATAGGGAGACTGGATCATGATTGTCTGATTTGCACCTGTCATCATATTCATAGTAGAAGATTCGCTGTCCTTCTCGATACCGATAACCGTTAAATCAGCTGTCATACCCCAAAGATTGATTTCAATCGGCATACCAATGATGTTATCTGTAGTACCAAACAATGTTCTGGCACCCATTTCCGTCAGCACGCAAACCGGTGCACCACTGTCTACATCTTCCTTGGTGAAGTAAGAGCCTTTCATAATCGGCTGTGGGTAAGCGTATTGAAAGGCCTCAGTGCCGACATAGAGCATGGCTTCCTGATTTGTAGCCTTTGGGCTTGTCACTGTAGGCCAGAAGCGGTAATTGCTTCCCGGCGTGACACCCTTGACATGAGAAACATTATTTTCGATTGTATCCATATCCGCCTGATTAAAGTAGAAGGCGTTATCTTTCTTTTTCGTTTCATCAACACTGACCCCAATCTGTCCACTGGACATCTTGTTCAGATCAGCACTGATACTGCCTTTGACTCCATTTCCAATGGATATGATCATGATAACAGAAGAGATACCGATGATGATACCCAGCATGGTCAGAAGAGAGCGTCCCTTGTTGGAACGCAGATTCTGAAGAGCCATTTTTACATATTCTATAAACTGTGCCATAATAAGCTCCTGTTTTTATTCGGTTACCGTAGATGCTCCGGCACTCAGTGAAACTGAGGTATCAGCAGCAGTATCGTCTGTTTCTGTAGACTCTTCTGAATCGGAACTGTCATTTGTGTCAGAGTCTTCTTCAGAATCGGTGCCGGTCTCTGTACGATCTGTAGTATCAGCAGCATCGCCTTCGGCGTTACCCGCCATGGCTGGCAGAGGCTTTGCAGCCATGCCGTCAGTCAGTGTCATTGTATAGTCATTTACAACCTGATTATCAGGCTTGAGTCCTTCTTTGATTTCTATCATGGTATCAGAGGATACACCGGTGACAACGTTTCTGCGGGTCAAAGTATCATTTTCAATCACATAGCAGAACTGTCCTTCATTATCTGTATTAATTGCTTCAACTGGTGCAAGTAGTACGTTTGTGGAGGAGGCAGTATGGATGACGACCTTGGCCTCAATGCCAAGGAAAATCTGCTGATCTGCATCATCAATATGTATCTCTGCATTAATGACAGGTGTACCTGATTCATTCTTTGTAGCAATACCATTGATACGGGTCACGGTTCCGTGATAGGTATTTCCTGCAATGGTGATATCAGCAGACTGTCCGATAGCGACCTTTGACAGATTGTATTTTGAGATCGGTACACTGACCATAACATCGTCAACACTCTGAAGGGTCAGCAGCTGACCGCCCTTTACGACAGGACTGCCGCTGATAGCTGTCAGATCAGAGATAATACCGTTAAAGTCAGCGAAGATGCCTTCTGATGCTTTTGACAGAGTTTCCTGTGCTGATTCAGCAGAAATCTGCTGGATCTGGTTGTCAATCTTGAGCTTTTCACGTGCATGCGCATCCAGCTTTGCCTTTTCAGCGGCTTCCATCTTGGCTTCGTCCTTAGAAAGATAGGATTGCATATCTGACAGAAGATTCTGAGCATCTGCCAGCTGTCTGCTTTCTGCAATGGTATCTACTACATAAAATACATGTGCCTCAGAAGAAGAAAGCTTGCTGGTCTCGTTCTGGAGATCCAGAATCTCATTATTTAACTGTGTATACCGACTCTGATCGATGATAACACCATTATTGTCCTTGGCAAGATCATTTAATTCTTTTCTTTTACCCGTGATTTCATCGTTTTTAGAATTGATCTGCTTTGCAATACCATCCTTGATGCACTGCGCACTCTGTGCAAGATTGTTGGTCTTTCCTGAGATGGCAGCATTGATATCGTTGATATAGTTACGTTGTAAGGCAATTAATAATTTGTAGGTATCCACATTTGCTTTTGCAATCGCATAGTCTTGCTCTGCCTTAGCACTTGTATATAGAGACTGCTGATAGTTTTCATCAGCTGACTCTGCAGTCAGAGCTGTTTTTTCCGTTTCTATGGTCAGTTCTGAAGTGTCAAAGGAGAGCAGTTTATCATCTTTATTGACACGATCTCCGGCTTTCAGTGCAATCTCACCGATGGTAACGTTAGCAGGAGCAAAGTAGGTTTTTGTTTTCTCGCTTGTGATAAAACCGCTGGAGGATATGGTTTCCTCCACATCACCCATGGTCAGGTCTGCGACACCGACCATCGGAACCGCATTTTTAGCAGTTACATTTCCGTAGATGATCAAAACAATAATGACGACCAGAACACCGCCTATGATGCAGCGGCGTATGATTTTTTTCTTCTTGCGTGCTTTTGCAGGATCCTTTTTCTTTGGTATCAGTTCAACGACTTCCAACTCGGGATCCACAGTAATACCGGATTCATCCGGCCCTTCTGCAGGGCGTAATTCCTGATCAGTCTCTGCAGATGCTTCAATTTGTTTGTTGTTTTTTCCTAATTTCATTGTTCTTCTCCCTCGTCTTCATTACTATAATCTTTTTCTATCTTTCCGTCGCGTATTTTTACGACCCGTTTTGCCTGTGCGGCAATTTCATTATCATGTGTAATCAGGATCACGGTTCTGCCTTCTTTATGTAATTCCTTCAGGATGGTGATGATTTCCTTCGTGGAATGAGTATCCAGATTACCAGTCGGCTCATCTGCCAGTATGATGGGAGGAGCCTGCGCAATGGCTCTTGCGATGGCTACACGCTGCTGTTGTCCGCCGGACATTTCGGCAGGCTTGTGTGTCATTCGCTTGCCAAGTCCTACTTTATTTAATGCATCAACCGAGAGTTTTTCACGTTTGGCTCTGGAAACTCCACGGTACATTAACGGCAGTTCTACATTTTCCAGAGCTGTCAGCCCGGCAATCAGGTTGAAGCCTTGAAAGATAAAGCCTATTTCATGATTACGGATGTCCGAGAGTTCATCGTCCTCGAGAGCGGCTACGTCAGAGCCATTCAGATAGTAATCTCCGCTGGTCGGAACGTCCAGACAACCAAGCATATTCATTAAGGTGGATTTACCGCTTCCGGACTGACCGATAATGGCAACATATTCACCGCGATTGATGGTCAGATTGATGTGATCGAGTGCACGCACTTCGTTTTCTCCGGGGTTATAGATTTTACACATATCCCGGATTGTAATTAAAGCTTCCAAACTTGATTCCTCCTGATCATAGATTGATATCCAGTCAATTCATACGATTGTATTAAAACAATAATACAGTAGTACAATAATACATAAAGATAAATATGTCAATCACAACATTGTTTTTTATTTTACTTGATACCATATAAAATGTGAAGTTACTTTTGTCATGTATCATAAAGAATCATTACATAGTACCTATTATGATAAACGATAGAATATACAGTTTTGTTTCATGAAAAAAGATTGTATTGAAAAAAGAACAATTTTCCTTTTTTGACTGTGTCATTGGAGGAGTGGTTATATGGTTTGAAATCGGTATCGTTTTGTGGTATTCTTGTCACATGAATGGAAAGTACGCCAATATCATCGTAGACATATCACATGAGAAGCTGGATAAGACATTTCAATATCTGATTCCGGACCGACTACAAGGC